>NZ_JBQOUY010000039.1:0-14542 GCF_052216985.1 Acidaminococcus nyctereutis | reverse complement strand
TTGAGCCATTTGTTTTTCCTCCCTCGGTATTATGTGGGTTTTGGTCGATTTACATTATACCTAAAGGATGAGCATATGGCTCATTTTTATGAAATTATCTTTTTACACCATTATATGGACGTTACCTTGAGTGCTGCCATTACCGATGCTGGCATGTTCAATGGGTATTTGGAAGGATACGGTATTACGGACTATGCTCTGTCGCCCATCGACTTTATGTGTGCACGGTTGCCTCTAGCCATTGTAACACTGCTCTGGGCCTATTTTTACGGATACAAAAATGCACCGGATAAACCCATCATACATGCTGACATCACCATGTCTCAAAAAGAAAAGAAAAAAGCTCTTAGTCCTTTTTCAGAAATCTGCGGCGTTGTGATTTTCTTCGGCGTAATCTTGTTTCTCATAACCAAGCAGTTCCACGGCATCGACAACTGGAAAATTACATTTGCTGGCGCCCTATTAATGATTCTCTGCGGTACCTTGACTGAAAAAGAAGCCATAAATGCCATCCCTGTTTCCGCTTCCAGCATTTATGTAGGATGTCTAGGCATGGCCACCGCTCTAACACACACTGGTGCTGGTACCATCGTAGGCAAAACCATTTCCGTTTTGCTAGCCGGTTCCCACAATGGCTATCTCATTGGTAGTGCTTTTTTTCTCATCGCGTTCATCTTTACTCAACTAATGCTAAACAAAGCCGTATATGGCATCTTCATTCCTATTGCTATTATGACTTGTCAAGCAATCGGTGCCAATCCTATTGGGCCAATCCTGCTGGTTTTTTCTGGTTCCATGGCATCTATTATGACCCCTATGGCCACGCCTGCCATTCCCATGGCCATGTCAGCTGGTGGATACGATCAAAAATCCTTACTAAAACAAGGCTGGCTTATCTCCTTGATTTTAAGTATTGGTTATATTTTCTGGGTTATGTCCATTTTCCCTGCATTTTAATCTAAAAGAGGTGTCAATATGAAAATCACAAAAATCGATACTATTCTAGCCGGAGAACGCTACCTCTTTGTAAAAGTCCACACAGACGCGGGTATCACCGGCCTGGGAGAATGTGGAGCCTGGTGTTATCAAGAGGCTACCGCAGCCTGTATACACGTCATGGAACACCATCTTATTGGATTGGACCCCATGAATATCGAATATATTTACGATGGACTGACTCGCTGTATGCATTTCCGGGGTTCTGTGGTCACCGCCGCCATTTCTGGTATCGACATCGCACTGTGGGATATCAAAGGCAAATATTTCAACGTTCCTATTTATCAACTGCTAGGTGGCATAGTCCGTAACAAAGCTCGAATCTATGTAAATTTTAAAGGGGAATCCCCAGAAGAACTGGCAAACAAAGCATTGCTGCTGAAAAAAGAAGGATTCACCGCCATCCGCTATTCCATGGGGCATCCAGAAAATGTCCATGGCTGCTGCGGGGAAACTTTTTCAGAGTTACTCTGCCGGATGGAAAATCAACTGAAGGCTATTCGAGACGCAGTGGGTTGGAAAATGGATATCGCCATTGAATGCCATCGAGGCATGCGTCTAGCGGAAGCCATCGCCTGTGGAAAGATTTTGTCCAAATTCCGTCCTTATTTTTATGAAGATCCGATTCCAGACAACAGTCCAGCAATGACAAAGCTCATTGAACAGATTGATTTACCAGTCGCCACTGGAGAACGGTTCATCAACATCAACGAATTTGATGAATGTATGAATCAATCCAAAGTTTGCTACATCCGTCCGGATATGTGCCTAGCAGGAGGCATCACCGCTGGAAAAAAAATCGCTACTTTAGCGGAAGCCAGACAGATTTATGTCATTCCACATAATCCCCTGGGGCCGGTTTCTACCGCCGCCTGTCTCCAGTTAGATGCCTGTATTCCTAATTTTGAAATCCAAGAATATCCGGTAGATAGTAAAGGCATTTGTCGTTTGGATAAAGAAATGAAAAAGCCTTTTATCATCAAAAATGGCTATATTCAAATTCCGGATGGACCAGGTCTGGGTATTGAACTCATTGATGATATTGATAAAGTTTTTCCCTTTACTGGACGCTATGGCAAATTCTTCCGGCATGAAGACGGTTCCATTGTTGACAGATAAAAATATATAAAAAACAACATTTTTTCTATTGAAAATGAAAAAAAGCGCAAATGCACTTAATATAAAATCGTTTTCAATAAAATGAATAATCCTTTATAAATTTATAATCAAGGGGCTGTTGCACGTGTGAAAATTGTACACTCTTGGTCTCCGGCCTTGCAGGCATTCTGTGCGGGTATACGTCGATTACCCAGGAGCCGGAAGGTCAGACCCAGGATGAGTTTTTCTCTCTGGGAGGCCGGGACGTTCTTCCTCACAGGAGCTCCACCGCGTCTGGATTTGAAATATGGTACGAAAACGAGAGGCGCCTTGCCTGTACCCCTATGTTCCTGTGCACTACACTCTTTTTTCGGTCCATGAATGAATAACTATACTGTAATATATTGTGATGAAGTTTTTACCGAGAACTTATTGACACATACCCTATCTTTCACTCTATTGCATTATAAGTTTTGATTTGCTATGCTTTTCTTATTCTATGCATCCTCTTACTACAACCATACAAAGGAGGAATCCATCCTTGATAGAGATTTCTGAAACTGCCAAAGAAAAGATCCGCAGTCAGTTCCCGGTTTTCCAGGAAGCGGCCCATGCATTTTATACCAAAGAACTGCCTCCTGGCAAATACAAAGGGACTTCCGGAAAGTTCGGTTCTTACGGAGAACGGGGTGCCAACAGCAGTATGCTCCGGCTCCGTTTTTCCGGCGGAGCCATCAGCCAGGATGACATGGCCTTCCTGGCTCAGGCCATCGACAAATACCACATCACCCTGGCCCATTTCACCACCGGGGAAGCCCTCCAACTCCATCATCTGCAGGAAAAAGAGCTTCTGGCACTCTACCAAGATTGCTTTGCAGCCGGCATCTACTGTGCCGGAGCCGGCGGAGACAATCCCCGTAACATCACAGCCAGTCCACTCCATGGTGTAGAACCGGGAGAGCCTTTTGATATGACCCCGGCCATCCGGGCTGCGGCAGGCTTCGTTATCAGCCTGATCCCGGAGCTGAAACTGCCCCGGAAGTACAAGATCAGCTTCTCCAACGGGATCGACAACGAAGGCCATGCCACTTTCAAAGATCTGGGCTTCGTGGCACGCCCCGGTCATACTTTCGATGTATATGCCGGAGGCGGCTTCGGCGTCAACGGCAGCCGGTTCGGGGTGCTCATCAACACCCAAGTGGATCCTCGGGACCTGTCCTGGTACATCCTGGGGTATGCCCGGGACGTATACATGAAATACGGGGACTACCAGCACCGTGGCACCGCCCGTTCCCGGTTCATCCTGACCAAAATGGGAGAAGGCCCCTTCCGGCAGGCTGTCCGGGACGCCGTGGCACGCTGCCGGGAAGAAGGGATCCCTCGTCTGGAACTGGAATCCATCCCCCCACTTGGCAAAAGCGGGAAAGACGATACGGTTCTGGCTGATTCCCGGGTCCACAGCCAGAAACAGGAAGGGCTGTACTATGTGGAATACAAGCCTCTGGGTGGGGTCCCTGACATGAAAGTATTCCGGCAGCTGCTGGCTACAGTCTCTCAGATGGAAGGAGCCCAGTTGCGGCTGAATGCGGACGAGACCTGCTACATCATCAACCTGACGGCGGAGGAAGCCCGGAAGATTGCCGCCCTGACAGAAAAGGACACCGCCCACACGGCCTTTGAACATTCCGTCAGCTGCATTGGCGCCACCGTCTGCCAGCAGGGCCTGTGCGATTCCCACGGGACTCTGGCCCGGATTGCCGCCTACTTGAAGGAACAAGGAGTGGATACCCGATATCTGCCCAAATGCCATTTCTCCGGCTGTCCCTCTACCTGTACGGTTCAGTCCCTGGCAGCTCTGGGCTTCCGAGGTGCCTTCACCCTGGTGAACGGAGAACGGGCCAGTGCCTTCCAGGTATACGCCGGGGGCAGCTACGCCTACGGGAAAGAAAAGATCAGCGAACCCCTGGGACTCATCGCCACCGCCCGGCTGCCCCGCTTTTTCCTAGACCTGAACCAGATCCTGCTAGATGCAAAGATGCCTTTCACCCAGTGGTATCCGGATCATGAGGAAGAGTTCTTAAAACTGTTGAAGAAGTACGCCTAAGACAAGGGGCTGTGAAGAAATGAATCTCTCATTTCTTCACAGCCCCTTTTGTTCATTTTTTTTCTCTTTTCTGCCCCACTTTTTCTTCAACTTCGGCTTATGATGTATATTCAGTATTGTATGCATCAAAGAAAGGCGGAAAAGGAATGCGCTTCCTTTGGAACTTCATCAAATATCTCGTTTTTCTGACTCTGTTGCTGCTCTTTGGGGCAGGAGTCTATGCTGGGAACACAGCTTATCAGCAGCTGTTCACCCAACCCTGGGATAAACTACTGGCCATCGAAAACCATCGGGACGATCTGGACACCATCCACGCCCTGGAACGGAAATACGGCTGGGAGCGGGTACAGGTCCATTCCAAAGATGGGACCCGGCTCCGGGGCACTTACATTGAAAATCCCTCGGGAAGCCACGATACCGTCATCCTGCTCCATGGATTATACCAGAACCGGACCATGTGTGTCCCCTATGCCCAGATCTATCTGGAAAAAGGGTACAATGTGCTGATGCCGGATATCCGGGGCCATGGGGAAAGCGATGGCAGCACCAATGACTGGGGTATCCATGATGTGGAAGACATGGACAGCTGGGTAGCCCTGCTCCGTCAGGAAGACCCCAAGACTTCTATCGGCTTCCACGGGATCTCCCTGGGGGCTGCCATGAGCCTGATCTATGCAGGAAGCCCTCAGGGCCGGGAGATGCGATTCTATGTAGCGGACAGTTCCTACGGAAATGTGCTGGAATTGGGCCAGGAAAAGCTTATGAACTATACGGATGACCAGCGGATCCTTACCGGGATGGAGGTCCTGAAGCCTTTTTTCCAGGCTTCTATGTATTACCATACCCGGAAGACCCTACGGGATGTTGATCCTGCCTCCTGTGTCCAGCGGATGACCACACCGGTCTTGTTCCTCCACGGCGATGTAGACCGGCTGATCCCGCCCCATATCGCAGAAGAACTGATGACCCAGTGTACCAGTGCCAATAAGAAGCTGATCTACTTCGAAGGTTCCGGCCACGCCAATGAAATCATGGACAATCCCAGAGGGTATGCCCGGGCAGTGGGGAGTTTTTTGGATACGCTGTAAAGAAGGGGGTGTGAAAAAATTCACACCCCCTGTCGCGAGTCACGGGTCGCGAGCCTGGACGTTCAATCCGTTTGTTCTTTTTCTATAGAATGATAAGAGAAAATCAAATGAAATCTGGAAAATCGGATTTTCGGGCTGCTCTAACAAGCCCGCGACTCACGACTCGCGACCCGAGGCCAAAGGGGATATAAAAAAATGATTCTTCATTTTTTCACATCCCCTTTTTCACGGCTCTGGAAGCACAGCGCACCAGAACAGGATGGTGACCATGCTGAGCAAGGTGGACAAGACCGTCAGCTTGGTGGCAAACGGAGCATCGCTGCCATAGCGAGCGGCAAAGATGGCCGTCGTAGCCCCGGCTGGCATCCCCGTCATCAGCACAGCGATCCCTGTAGCCACCTTATCCAGGCCCAGGACGATACTGACGCCCCAGGCCAGGGCCGGCAACAGGAGCAGACGCAGGATGCTGTAGAAGATGCTGTCCCGGTTGAAAATGGTCAAGAGGGGTACATCAGCCAAGATGGTCCCTACGATGAACATGGTGATGGCTGCATTGCAGCTGCCGATATATTTCACAGTCAAGATCAGGAAATCCGGCAGCTGTGCCTGAGTAACGATAAGCAACACACCGATATAGACGGCGATCAGGCAGGGATGGGTCAAGACTTTCCGCAGGACCTCTTTCCGGCTTTCCTGACAGGGCATGAAATAACTGGTCCCTACCGACCACATGACCATCCGCAGCGGGATCAGGAAAACAGAAGCATAGAAAAGCCCCAGATCACCATAGACCCCTTCTGCCACAGGATATCCCAAAAATCCACTGTTGGATACAAGGGTGCCGTACTGGAGCACCTTTTTCTGGGTATCCGGATATCGGTTGAACAGGAAGTGGTTCAACCCCATGAAAATCATCTGGAGCAAAGCTCCGGCAGCCAGGATCCGCCCAAAGGTGACCAGGATATTCCCTTCAAAGGGCATCAAACAAGATTTGATGATATTACAGGGAATGATCACATTGACGCAGACATCGGTCAGGCAGCGTTTTCCCGGTTCGTCCACGATTTCCTTTTTCCGCAGGAAAAGGCCGGTCAAGATCAGAAGGAACAGGGAAAGCTGCAGATTCCCCAAACGTAAGATATCCATGCCACCGCCTCCTACGCTAATTTTTTCATCACCCAGCGGGCTGCCAGGTCATAGATCCCGGTGGGCAGAAGGGTGCGGAGTGCCAGCAGCAGGTAGGCATCTTTCCCGCACAGATAGCGGGCCTGAGGCTGGGCTGCATTCACAGCCAAGAAAATGGTCTTCGCCACATCGGCTGGACGGGTAAGCCATTTTTTGTCATAGAGCCGGTGGATTCCCCGAGCTGCTTGCTCCGCCAGTTTGGCATAGGGGCCCCGCCGGGAGGCCGCGGCCAGATGATCCGCCGCAATATGGCCCCAGGGGGTCCGTACCAGCCCTGGTTCCACGATGCTCACCCAGATGCCTTGGCCGACTGTTTCCATCCGCAAAGCATCGCTCAAGGCTTCCAGCGCATATTTGCTGGCATGGTACCAGCCTCCGAAAGGACCGGTCACCCGGCCAGCGATAGAAGAAATCATGATCACCCGGCCCCGGTGCTGCCGTCGGAACAAAGGCAGGACCATCTGGGTCAGCCGGATGGCTCCAAAAACATTCACATCCAGCTGCCGCTGGGCTTCCGTAAGAGGGACATCCTCCACAGCTCCATAGGATCCGTAGCCGGCATTGTTGATCAGGATATCCAGAGTCCCCTGCTGATCCAGGATCTGCTGGAGTGCATTCTGACAGGAATAGTCCTTGGTCACATCTAGGACAAGAGGGATCACGCCGTATTTGGATAGTTCCTTGAGTTTTTCCAGCCGCCGGGCAGCTCCATAGACCACATGGCCTGTTTTAGCCAGGAGGATGGCCGTTTCCCGGCCGATTCCACTGCTGGCTCCCGTTACCAGCACCACCTGCTGTTCCATATTGTACCCTCCTCTACTTTTCTTCCCGGACCTCCGGATAGGGCCGGACAGCCGGCTGCTCCTTTTTATGAGGGGCCAGATTCTTTCCCATCCAGATCATATGGTACCAGCGGTTGAACTTGTATCCGCAGTTCTTGAAGATGCCCACCGGTTCGAATCCCAGATGGGCATGGAACTGGGCACTGTTGAAATCCAGATATTCGTCCGGCTGTTCCGGATACCCGATGCAGGCATACACATCCAAAATGCCCATTTTCCGGAGTGCCTCCAGCAAGGCTCCATAAAGCTGGTTCCCCACGCCCTTTTTCCGCAGGGTACGGTCCACATAGATGCTCAGTTCTGCCGACCAGTCATAGGCCGGGCGTCCCACAAAAGGTCCGGCATAGGCATAGCCCAGAATCCGACCATCCTCTTCCGCTACAAAATACGGATACTTCTCCTTCGTATGGGCGATCCGGCGGCAGAATTCTTCCACACTGGGTACCTGATATTCGAAAGTAATCACAGTACTTTCCACATAGGGCGCATAAACAGCCCGGATGGCAGCAGCATCACCTTCTGTGGCTTCCCGGATGATCATATTGCTCATGGGTATTTCCCCCCTGTTTTTCTAAGATGATGGTTTTATTATAGGACATTTCCCAGACAGGGCGCAAATTTTTCCCACTCTACGGCCCGATCATGATGCAATCTACCGCTTTGGACTGGCTTTCTTTCAAAAAATAAGTTATGATGGGAAGAGAAACACAGAAAATTCAGGTTCCCAAAGGGAGGTCTTTGCATTGATCGATCATATCGCTGCCGTTTCTTTCAGTCCCACTGGCCAGACCGAAAAACTAGTCCGTGCTTTCAGCCAACAGCTGGCCTTCCGCTTCCAAGGAGAAGGAGTGTCTCTGGATTTCCACTCATTTACCTTGCCCAAAGACCAGGATACGCTGCATTTCTTTGGTTCTGGCACCTTGGTCGTCTTCGGCATGCCCACCTATGCAGGTCGCATTCCCAACAAGGCCCTTCCTTTCGTACAGAAACTGTTTTTCGGCGATCCTGAAAAACGGACACCGGCCGTAGCCTTAGTCACCTTTGGCAATCGAAGCTATGACAGTTCTCTCACCGAACTCCGAGATGAACTGGAGAAAAAAGATTTCCGGGTATTTGCCGCCGGTGCCTTCGCCGCTCCCCACGCTTTTGCTTCCATCGGAAAAGCCCATCCTACAAAAGAAGATCAAGAAAAGTTCCAGCAGCTGCTGGATCAGGTGGAAGCCAGACTTCGGAGTGGAGCCACTCTGGAACGTGTAGTGATCAAAGGAGATGCACCGATAGCTCCCTATTACATCCCTCTGGGTGAAGATGGGCAGCCTGCCAAGTTCCTGAAAGCCAAGCCCAAGACGGATCTGGAGAAGTGCGACCATTGCGGAAAATGCGCCACTGTATGCCCCATGGGATCCATCGATCCAGCTAACACTGACGAAGTTCCCGGTATCTGCATCAAATGCCAGGCCTGTATCAAGTATTGTCCCAAAGGAGCCAAGTATTTCGATGATCCTCGGTTCCTGTCCCACAAAGCTATGCTGGAAAAGAATTACCAGCGGGTTGCGGAATCGGAAATATTTTAAAAAAGCTGCTGCATGTGTAAAAATCATGCAGCAGTTTTTTTACTTCATCCAATACACCCGATGTTCCTTCCGCAAGGGTGCAATGGGGATATCCCCTTCCACATAGCCCACCACACAGTGGCCGATGCCTTCATATTCCCCGGTGACCCCCAAAGTCTTCAGCAGGGCCTTGCCTTCCGACCGGTCGAATTCTTCCTTGGCCCGGTGGATCCAGCAGCTGCCCAGCCCCAGGGAATGGGCGGCCAGCATCATATTCCCCATGACCAGGGATCCGTCATATACCGCCGTAGGCCGCTGTTTTTCCGCCAGGACGATGAGCACGGCCGGTGCCCCGTAGAAAGGATCGAAATCCGGTGCCCAACCTCCGATTTCACAGTTCAGCCTGCTCAGCCGCTTCACCATGGCCGGATTAGTGATGGCCAGGATGATGGTATCCTGGGTACCTTTTCCGCTGGGAGCGTAGAGCCCTGCCTTGATGATTTCCTTCAGGTCAGCTTCCGGCACCGGATCCGGTTTGAAGCTGCGGATGCTCCGGCGCAGCTGCATGGCTTCCAGTACTTCGTTGTTCATGATATCCTCTCCTTTACTGATGATTTCTCTTGTCATGATACCATACTGGCAGCCCGTTGATCCCATTCTTCCCGAAAAGTTCAAAACTTTTTCCTTTGACAATTTTTCCTGGATATGACATAGTAAAAAGATAGAATCGATGCAGATCCTGATGGAAAAAGGAGGAACCTTTGATGAAACTGTTATCCAAAATCCGAGCAGCCGGCCTTTCCCTGCTGCTGGTCCTGTCCGCCGGTTCCCTGGTCCAGGCAGCCGCTCCCGTGGACAAAGCTGTGGTGAAAGACCTGGTCCGCTCCCAAAGCGTCATGGCCAAAGAAAGATACGTCCAGTATGAAATGAAAGGGACCCTGTTCAGTCCCATCGGGGTCGGGAACCTGTCCCTAACCGGCAATGCGGTGGAAGAAACGGACAAAAAAAATACCCGAATGGAAAAGCTCAGCGGGGATCTCCACGGGACCGGTGAACTGGTCCTGCTCACCGGACAGCAGACCATGGGTCAGCCAGTGGATGCCTACTTCTTTGCGGAAAAAGGCCAGCTGACCCAGTACGTCAACAGCGGCAAGGGCTGGGCCAAGACGGTCCGTCCCTACACCCTGCCCCTCCTGCCCGATCCAGATGGAAAGAAGGCAGAAAAGGAACTGCTCCAGTACCTGTCTTCCGCCAAAGTTGCCAAGGAAACCGGCCGGGAAAAGACCTTGGAACTCACCCTGGACGGCCAGAAGCTAGCTCAGAAAATGGCCAGTGACCCGGAATTCAAAAAGCAGAAAGATGGGGAACGGATCCAAGCTCTGGTGGCCCAGGTGAAGGAAGTCCCCTACACGGTGGTACTGGATAAAAAGACCTATCGGGTAAAACGGCTGGGCATGGATCTGACGCCAGTGCTCCAGACGGCCGGAGGATATTTCCTGGATGCCGCCGCCAAGGCCCAGAAGATCTCGCCGGAGCAGCAGCAGATGTTCTCCAGCCTGCTAGGCAGCTCCACCCTGGTCATCGCCTTCCAGTTCGACTACCAGCAGGGCAAAGAAGTGACCCTGCCGGCAGCAGTGGAAAAGACTGCAAAAACAGCGGAATAAAAAAAGAAAAGGTTGTTGCCCAGGCAACAACCTTTTCTTTTTTATCTTTTCAGCGTTCCTTCCGATTGAGCCACGATAACTGCCGTGGCTGCATCCCCTACGATGTTCGGCACGCAGCGGGCCATGTTCAGGATCCGGTCGATGCCGGCCAGGAGGCCGATGGCTTCCATGGGCAGGTTCACGGAGCTGAGCACGATGGTCAGCATGACCAGACCGGAGCCGGGAATGCCAGCGGTACCGATGGAGGCCAGAGTAGCCGTCAGCATGATCATCACCTGCTGGGTGAAGCTCAGATCCACCCCAAAGATCTGGGCCGTAAACACCACTGCTACCGCTTCATAGATGGCCGTCCCGTTCATATTCATGACCGCCCCGAAGGGAATGACGAAGTTGGCGGTTTCCTCATCCACGCCCACTTTCTTCACACAGGCCAGGTTCAGCGGAATGGTAGCCACACTGGAACAGGTGGCAAAGACGAAAGTGATGGCTTCCTTCATGTTTTGCAGGAACTTCACCGAGCTCACCCGGCCAAAGACCCCCACCATCAGGACCGCCTGGACCACCAGCAGATACACCGCTGCACACAGGTACATGGCCCCGATGGTCTTGATGTACGGGATCAGGATGGCCGTCCCATTCTTCCCCACTACCGAAGCCATCAGGCCCAGCACCCCGTAAGGAGTGAATTCCAGGGCCATATTGGTGATTTCCTTCATCACTTCCTGGCCGGCCCGGCAGCAGTCCAGCAGGGCCTTCCCCTTATCGCCCAGTTTCAGCAGGGCAAACCCCATGATCAGGGCGAAGAAGATGATCTGGAGCAGGTTCTGCTTGGCCAAAGAAGCGAAGATGTTCACCGGGATGATGTTGATGACCGTATCCAGCATAGAAGCCGGTGCCTGGCCCTTGGGCTGGGGCGCTGCCACGTTGCTCAGTTCCACCCCGGCGCCAATGTCCATCATATTGCTCACCACTAGGCCCAAAACAATAGCCAGGGCCGTGCTGACCAGAAAGACGATGACGGTTTTGATACCGATCCGGCCCAGACGCTTGCCATCCCCCACATCCGCCGCAGCGCAGACCAGCAGGGTGAACACCAGCGGTGCCACTACCATGGTCAGCAGGTTGGTCAGGATGGTCCCCAGCGGCTTCAGCACCTCGGCACGGGGCCCCAGGACCAGACCCAGGACAATGCCCAGGATAAAGCCGATCATAATCCGGGTAAACAGACTCAGACGATTCCATGGTTTAAAGATAAAACCCATTTTCTATTCCGCTCCTTTCCTACCTGTGCATCAAACGAACCGGCACACATGGTCCACTGCGATATCCGAGAATCCATACGCTTCCGCTTTGGTCATTTTTCCGTTGCACACATCCTGGATTACCTGGAGCATTTCTTTGCCACATTCCTGGAAGGTCTTCTCCCCTCGGATAATGGCGCTGAGATCCACATCCATGTTGTCTTCCATCTTCTGATAGGTCCGTTCGTTCGCCGTCACTTTGATTACTGGTACAATGGCATTGCCAGTGGGAGTCCCTCTACCAGTGGTGAAGATCACTGCATTGCAGCCACCAGCCACCATGGAGGTTACGGAAGAAATGTCATACCCGGCGGTATCCATGACAATGGCGCCTTGACAGGATGGCCGTGCTGCCTGTTCCAGCACTTCTACGATGGGACGGGTACCGCCCTTCCGGATGCAGCCCAGGCTCTTTTCGTCCAGGGTAGAAAGTCCGCCGGCCTTGTTCCCCGGTGTGGGCTGTCCAGCCCGACAATCCTGTCCAGCTGCCATCAGATGAGCTTCATAATCTTTGCAGATCTGGATGATCTGGTTGTGGATATGGGGTGTAGCTGCCCGCTTGGCCAGCACATGTTCTGCACCGATCCATTCGATGGATTCACTCATGATAGTGGAAGCCCCCAAGTCCACCAGCAGATCACTGAGTTCGCCCACTGCAGGATTGCTGGCAATGCCACTGGTAGCGTCAGAGCCGCCACATTCGATTCCCAGCAGCAGCTCGGAGATGTTGCATAGTTCCTTCTGCTGTTTGCCCGCTTCTGCTGCCATCTCCCGAGCAGCCCGTACTGCCTTTTCAATGGTCTTCAGGGTACCGCCTTCATCCTGGATGCCAAAAGAGACCACGGGCTTAGAGGTCATGCTCTGGATTTTTTCCTTCAGTTTCAGATGGGGGACCGTCTCACACCCCAGACCGATGATCACCACCCCATACACATTAGGATTGCAGGCAAAACCGGTCAGCACCTTCTGGGACATGGCAGTATTGGCGGCCACATCGGAACATCCGGTATTGAACACAATGTTCACAGCCCCCCGTACTTGGCTGGCCACGATCCGGGCCGTTTCACTGCCACAAGCACAAGTGGGCAGGATCAGAACGTGGTTGCGGATGCCTGCTCTGCCTTCTTTTCTCTTATATCCCCAAAATTCCATAATGTCCTCCCCTTATTCCTTGACAAATTCCTGGTCGTAATCTCTTGGCACACTGTAGATATTTTTGTCAGACACCCAATGGCCCCGGGCAATGGGAACATTGGTCTTCCCCAGCAGTTCCCCGTATTTGAAGATCTCGCTCCCTTCTGGAAAGTCTTCCAGGGCAATCTTGTGGCAAAAGGGTATGTTCTCCTGCGCTTCGATTTTTTCTTCCTGTCCGTTTTTCCGATAGACCACTTGTTCTCCCTTATGGATTTCAGCCACACAGGTGACCACATTGTCCCGGTCATCCATCAACAGTCCATTGATTTTCATGCTTTTTCTCCCCTTGTGAAATTTCTTGACTTTTCTTGCATTTACAATATCATTTTTTTGTTATATAATCTAATTTATCATATATATATTTTCATTAATTTTTTTTATAATATTGAGTCTGATTATGAAAACAGCTTACGATTATATCTATACGATCTACCAGGAAGGCAGTTTCACCCGAGCTGCAGAAAAGTTATTCATCACCCAGCCAGCCCTCAGCATTGCCCTGCGCAAAATCGAAGCTCGAATCGGCATGCCTCTTTTCGAACGGAATCGCCGTCCTGTACAATTGACTCCCGCAGGTGAACTCTATTTGAAGACCATCAAAAAGATGCACGGGCTGGAAAACGATTTGGATCGGGAAGTCCAAGAGCTGCGGGATTTCCAGACAGGGACCCTGACCCTTGGAGGCAGTCATTATCTCCTGTCCTACCAAATTCCGGACCTGCTCACTGCCTATGTACAGAAATACCCAAAGATCCATCTCCAGCTCATTGAAGAAGCCTCGGACACGCTGTTGACCCTGTTGGAAAAAGACGAGCTGGATCTGACCTTCAGCTGTGATTCCGTCGTGATCCGAAAGCATACCCGCCATTATCCGGCTTTCCAAGATCAGATCCTGCTGGCAGTCCCCCGATCAGCCGATCTGGCAGAAGATGTAAAGAACTATGCCCTGTCCGTCCAGGATATAGGAGCCGGCTGCAGCCGAAAAACAGAGACCCCCACCGTTTCCATCACCCAGTTCCAAAATCTGCCCTTCATCCTCTTGACTCCTGGAAACAACCTTTATAAACGGTGTCAGGCCCTGTTCCAGAAAGCCGGCTTCATGCCCCATATCAAACTGATGCTTTCCCAGCTGGCCACAGCCCAACGGCTGGCAGAGCACGGACTGGCAGCCACTTTTGTCAGCGATGCCATGGTCGGCCCCACCAGTCAAGATCTGCTGTTCTTCAAGATTGCCGAAGCCGATTTCACACGCTCCTTCCACGCCCTGCTGCCAGACAAGGAGTTCACCCCCTATTCCGTCCGGGCCTTCATCCAGCTGCTGAAGCCATAAAAAAGGGGGTGTTGCACGTTACGTGCAACACCCCCGGTCTCATAAGCCACATAGCGGCTCGGTCTCGGGTCTCGAGTCTCGAGCCGAATGAGAAATTTGCAAGCAAATTTTTTGAAGGTACAAACCCTAATCTGCTAACGATAAGATATTCGTTTCTATATCCAGCACGATACTGGTTCTACACCTT
>NZ_JBQOUY010000038.1:0-14817 GCF_052216985.1 Acidaminococcus nyctereutis | reverse complement strand
GATATTCGTTTCTATATCCAGCACGATACTGGTTCTACACCTTCAAAAGAACCTGGCCATGGGGACAGGTTCTATCCAACGGCTCGAGACTCACGACTCGAGACCCGAGACCTCAAAAAGGGGCTGTTGCTCATGCAACAGCCCCCTTTTTCACCCTATCTTCTCTTCAAAGGCCCGTTCCAGGGCTTCTTTCTCTTCGTATCCTTCTTCCCGGTATTTCTGGATCAGCTGCTGCATCTCTTCATAGTCCCGGGGGATGACCCGGGTGAAGCGCTGTACTGCATGCTCCCAGTCGGCCAGCAGTTCCCGGGAAAGAGGACTGCCGGTCATGATCCCATGGCGGACCAGGATATCCCGGAGCTTTTCCTGTTCGGCCGGTTCCGCCACCGCTTCCAGGTTCACCATCCCCTGGTTGCAGCAGGCCTCATCCAGATCCAGCACATAGGCCGTTCCCCCGGACATCCCGGCGGCGAAATTCTGGCCCACAGGTCCCAGGATCACCGCCGTACCGCCGGTCATATATTCACAGCCGTGGTTGCCGATCCCTTCCACCACCGCCGTGGCACCGCTGTTGCGGACGCAGAACCGTTCCCCGGCCCGGCCGTTGATGTAGACTTCCCCGCTGGTGGCGCCGAAGCAGGCCACATTGCCGATGATCACGTTCTCGGAAGGGACGAAATCCGCTGCGGCCGGCGGGAATACGGCGATCTTGCCCCCGGAGAGCCCTTTCCCCAGATAGTCATTGGCATCCCCTTCCAGGCGCAGGGTCAGCCCCTGGGGAATGAAGGCCCCGAAGCTCTGGCCGGCGCTGCCCACGAAGGAAAGCTGGATGGTATCGGCGGGCAGCCCTTCTTCTCCGTACCGGCGGAAGATTTCGCTGCCCAAAAGGGTCCCGGTGACCCGGTTGGTGTTGTCGATCCGCAGCCGGGCCCGGATGGGTTTCTTCTCTGCCAGGGCCGGACGGCACATCCGCACCAGTTTGCCCTGGTCCAGGGTCTGTTCGATCTGGTGATCCTGGGGCACCGCAAAATGATGGGCCTGGGCAGGATCCGTATGGGGACGGAACAAGAGTTTTTCCAGGCTCACCCCAGCTGCTTTCCAGTTGGCGATGTTCTCCTTCTGCTTCAGCCGATCATAGCGGCCCACCATCTCATCCACCGTATGGAATCCCAGCCGGGCCATGATTTCCCGCAGGTCCTGGGCCACGAATTCCATATAGTTGATGAGATGTTCCGGTTTGCCGGCAAAGTTTTTCCGCAGTTCCGGCTTCTGGGTGCAAATGCCGTAGGGGCAGGTGTTCAAGTTGCAGACCCGGATCATCCGGCAGCCCAGGGCAATGAGAGGTCCGGTACAGAAATCGAAGTTCTCGGCGCCGAACAGGGCGGCGACGGCCACGTCATGGCCGGTGAGCAGCTTGCCGTCCACGGACAGCTTCACCCGGTCCCGGAGCCGGTTCATCAAAAGGGTCTGCTGGACTTCGGAAAGGCCCATTTCCCAGGGCAGGCCCGTATGGCGCATGCTGGTGCGGGGAGCTGCCCCCGTGCCGCCCCCATGGCCGCAGATGGTGATGCTGTCCGCTTTGGTCTTCACCACCCCGGCCGCGATGGTCCCCACGCCAGAACAGGAAGCCAGCTTCACGCTGATCTCCGCCTTCTTGTTGATGTTCTTCAGATCGTAAATCAGTTCCGCTAGATCTTCGATGGAATAGATATCATGATGGGGCGGAGGAGAGATCAGGGAAACCCCCGGCGTAGAATGGCGGGTATGGGCGATGGCCGGATCCACCTTGTTCCCCGGGAGATTCCCTCCCTGCCCCGGCTTGGCGCCCTGGGCGAATTTGATCTGCAGTTCGTCGGCGTTGACCAGATAATTCCCCGTCACCCCGAATCGGGCGGTGGAAACCTGTTTGATGGCATCGCTGGGATTGCTGCCATCAGGACGCAAGGTGAACCGTTCGGGATCTTCGCCCCCTTCACCGGTATTGCTCCGGCCGCCCAGCCGGTTCATGGCAATGGCGATACATTCATGGGCTTCCTTGCTGAGGGCCCCGTAGCTCATGGCCCCGGTGCGGAACCGCTTGACGATGGATGCCACCGGCTCCACTTCTTCCACCGGGATGCTGCAGCCGTCCGGATAGTCGAATTCCAGGAGATCCCGGAGACGGAGCAGAGGCCCGTTGTCCACTTTATCCGCAAATTGCCGGTAGGCTTCCTGGTCTCCCGTCCGGCAGGCCTTCTGGAGCAGGGCGATGGCTTCCGGATCCAGGATATGGGGTTCCGGCCCGTTTTTCTTATAGGCATAGATATCCCCTTCGGCCAGTCCCCTCTTGCCCTGGAACGCCTGGCTGTGGCGCATCTCCGTTTCCCGGGCGATCTCTTCCAGGCCCAGTCCTTCGATCCGGGAAGGAGTATGGACGAAATATTTGTTGATCACATCCTTGTTGATGCCCACGGCTTCGAAGATCTGGGCGCCGTGATAGCTGCGGACAGTGCAAATCCCCATCTTGGACATGACGGTCTGGATGCCGGCTACAGCGGCCTTCAGGTAGTTTTCCTGGGCTTCTTCTCCCGTGACGCCGGCCATCTTGTGATCTTCCGCCAGGTCCTTCAGGGTATCCAGGGCCAGGTAGGGATTGACGGCAGTGATGCCATAACCGATCAGGGTGCAGAAATGGTGGATCTCCCGAGGTTCCCCGGATTCCAGGATCAGCCCTACATCGGACCGGACGGTCTCTTTGATGAGGAAGTTGTGGACCGCAGCCGTGGCCAGAAGGGCCGGGATGGCAGCCAGATACGGGCTGACCCCACGATCGGAAAGGATCAGGATATTGGCCCCGCTCTGGATGGCTTGGAGGGCATCGGCACACAGCCCATCGATGGCTTTTTCCATGGCCTTGGCGCCCTCGCTGACGGGATACAGTAGGGACAGGGTCACCGCCCGGAGCTTCTCGTTTTTCTGGCTCTTGATCACCGCCATCTCTTCGTTGGTCAGAAGGGGCCGTTCCACGGCCAGGGCATAGGTCCCTTTTTCATCCGGATCCATGATGTTGGCCACATTGCCGATCATCACGGAAGTGGAAGTGACGATGCTTTCCCGGAGGGCATCCATGGGCGGATTGGTGACCTGGGCGAAATTCTGCTGGAAATAATCGTAGAGCATCTGGGGCTGTTCGGAAAGCACCGGCAGGGGGCAGTCCACCCCCATGGCGCCCACCGGCTCCTTCCCCGTCCGGGCCATGGGCACCAGGATCTGGGCCAGATCTTCCTTGGTATAACCAAAAGCCTGCTGCTGTTCCAGGAGAGCCTCCGGCTTCGTTTTTTCCAGGCTGGCATCCCCCGCTTCCTCCATCAAGTCCGGCAGATCCACCAGGTGTTCCTGGCACCACTGGCCGTAGGGATGGGCGGAAGCCATGATATGCTTCACTTCCGCATCCGGGACGATCCGCTTCTGTTCCGTATCGATGAGCAGCATCTTGCCCGGTTCCAGACGGCCTTTGGAAAGCACCTCCTTGGGATCCAGCCGGACAGCCCCCACTTCTGAAGCCAGGACCACCCGTCCGTCTTTGGTGATGCAGTACCGGGCCGGGCGCAGGCCGTTCCGGTCCAGCATGCCCCCGATCCGGGTGCCGTCGCAGAAGCAGATGGCCGCCGGCCCGTCCCAGGGTTCCATCATGAAGCTCTGGTAGCGGTAGTAGTCTTTTTTCTCCTGGCTCATGAGGGGATCCTTCTCCCATGGTTCCGGGATCATGGTCATCATGGCATGGGCCAGGGAATGGCCGGACATGTACAGGTATTCCAGACAGTTGTCGAACATGGAAGAATCACTGCCGGTAGCATCCACCACCGGAAAGGCCTTATCCAGTTCCGGATATTTCAGGGAATGGGCCTTGCCTTCCCGGGCGTTCAGCCAGTTGGTGTTGCCCCGGATGGTGTTGATCTCCCCGTTGTGGATCATGTACCGGTTGGGATGGGCCCGGGCCCAGCTGGGGAAGGTATTGGTGCTGAACCGGGAATGGACCAGGGCCATGGCGCTGGTGAAATCCAGGTCGGACAGATCCAGGTAGAAATGGCGGATCTGGGTGGCCGTGAGCATCCCTTTATAGACGATGGTGTGGCTGGACAGGCTGGCAATGTAGAAATCCGACCCCATTTTCTTGCTGGCCGGGGTGATGCGTTTTTCTGCCAGGCGCCGGATCACATAGAGCTTCCGTTCGAAATCCATGGAATCCTGCAGGTCCCGGCTCCGCCCGATGAACACCTGGATGATCCGGGGCCGGACCGAAGCCGCCGTTTCCCCGATGCAGGTGTCATCTACGGGCACATCCCGCCAGCCCAGGACGGTCTGCCCTTCTTCCCGGACGATTTCTTCAAAGGCTGCCTTCTGTTTCTCCAGGAAAGCATCGTACCGGTGGGCGAAGATCATCCCCACCCCATACTGGCCTTCCGGAGGCAGCTGGAACCCCAAAACGGCACATTCCCGGCTCAGGAAAGCATGGGGGATCTGGACCATGATCCCGGCCCCGTCCCCGCTTTTATGGTCGGCCCCTTCGCCGCCCCGGTGCTTCAGGTTCTCCAGGATGTCCAGGGCATCGTAGACGATGTCATAGGACCGTTCTCCCTTGATGTTGACGATGAAGCCTACCCCGCAGGCATCATGTTCGTTGGCTGGATCATACATGCCCTGCCGCTGCGGCAGGTCCCGCAAATTTTCTTCCATTGTACAGCCCCCCATTTGGCTCGAATTCTCCTTTTGATTCTCCGTAGAAAGTCTCTGCATCCGGTCAATCTCCGCTTACCATGGTCAAGAGGCATTGTCCTCTGGAAGCATTACTTCCTTTTTAGAGTGATAGAGTATGTGGATGATTTTACTCTTTTTCAACGGATGTGTCAAACAATTTTATACACAAAGTCCGTACTTAATATACTTTTGTATCTCAAATACGGACAAATTAGAAAGAATACAGTATTCTTTTACAAAAAAAAGCTGGGGTGGTCTTTATCCCTCCCTCTCGTCTCTTCCTGCTAGCTTCCCATACAGCCCCAGGCAGATGAGTACGGAAACCAGGGACCCGCCGGCTGTAGCCAGGCCCATGGGCAGCAAGGTATCCGGGAACGCTTTGCTGGCGGCGTACACCAGGGGGATCCGGGCCAGGACGATGGAGATCACATTATGGATAAAGGAAAATTCCGACCGGCCCCAGGCGCAGAAATAGCCACTGTAGCTGAAATGGAAACCGGCAAAGAGCACGTCCACGATATACCCCCGGAGGTACGGGGCTCCGGCACGGATGACAGCCGGCTCCCGGGTAAAGGCCCCTACAAAATAGGGAGCCGCCGGCTGCATCACCAGGATCATGAAGATCCCGAAGGCCGCTGCCGCTTTCAGGGCATCCTGCAGGATGGCCCGGGCCCGTTCCGGCTTGTGGGCCCCGATATTCTGGGCTCCCAGGGCGGAAACGGTGCTTAGGAGGGAAGAAGGCACCAGGAATACGAAACTGATGATCTTCTCCACGATACCCACCGCTGCCGCATCGGTGATCCCCCGCTCATTGGCGATGACGGTGATTACCAGGAAAGCCACCTGGATGAAGCCATCCTGGAGAGCGATGGGAACCCCGATCCGCAGCAGCTTCCGGATCACTTCCCTCTGGGGTTCCAAGTGTTCTTTCCGGAGGCTGATGCCCAGATGGTACCAGCGGATCATGAAAACGGAAATGGCTACGCTGACGGCCTGGGACAGGGTGGTCCCCAGGGCGGCCCCTGCCGGTCCCATCTGGAAGACCCCCATAAAGAGATAGTCCAGGAAAATATTGACAGCGCAGGCAATGGCGATGAAGATCATAGGGCTCCGGGAATTCCCCAGGCCCCGGAAGATGGCACTGATGATGTTGTAGGCGGTGATGAAGGGAATCCCCAGGAAACAGATGGTCAGGTACTCCACCGTACCGGGGACGGCCTCCGCCGGGGTGTGCATCAGGGCCGCGATTGGCTGGGCCAGGAATGTAAGGAGCGTCGCCAGCACCAGGCTGCATCCCAGGAAAAGGGTCAGGGTATTCCCCATGGCCCAGGCTGCCTGTTCCCGTTTGCCACCCCCCACGGCCTGGGCAATGGTCACGGTGGTCCCCATGGCCAGGCCCACCAGCATCACCGTCACCATATGCATCACCTGGCTGCCGATGGAAACAGCCGTGATACTGGCCGCTCCCTCGAACTGGCCGATGATGAACAGATCCGCCATCCCGTACAGGGTCTGCAGGAAATAAGAACAAAGATAGGGCAGGGCGAATCGCCCCATGGTCTTCCACACACTGCCCCGGGTCGCATCGATTTCCATAAAAAAACTCTCCTCCGCAATAAGGTTCACCTATACAGTAAACCCTATAACGATTGGAGAGTCAAGAAAAAAAGCTGTTGCATGCGTATGATTTTCACGCATGCAACAGCCTCTCCTGTCTGTCACAGATACTTCTTTTCCATTTTTTCCAACATAGCCAGATAATGGTCCTGGACCCCTTTGGCCTTTTCTTCTTCCTCGAACTTCCGGCTCTTGGCATCGATGGCTGCCAGGTCTTCCGCAGCCAGTTGGTTCTCGGCAAAGGTGTACACCACATTGTTTTCTTTTTCCACATGGCGTTTCAGCAGCCGGGCGTAGCCCATGGCTTCTGTGAGGATATCCAGTTTGTATTCCGTCTTGGGATCCTTTTCATAGTCGTCCAGGGCCGTAGCCAGGCTCATCACATGGTCCCGCCCCAGGTCGTGTTCCACCAGCATCCCATGGGTCACCAGGTTATCCGCCACCCGGCCCAGCTTCTGCACCATCACCGGGAACAGGAACTTCTCTTCCTTCCCGTGGTGGTGTCTGTCCGCATAGTTCCGGATGAAGTCCACCATCTCCCGGAAGTCGGCCACTTCCACCGGCTTCCCTTCCAGGATCCCGATGGAGGCCTGGCGGATCACTTCCAGCATCCGGCTGATGTTGGCATGTTCCTGGACCATCAAATCAATGCTGTAGTTCATGGCACGCCTCCTTCAGGCTGCTTTGGGACGCAGCACATAATGGGTGTGGTCTTCCTGTTCCAGGGTGTAGCTGGTCTTTTCCAGCATCCCTGCCATCATGGCATCCCGCAGGTCATAGTACACTGCCGGGTTCACATCTGCTTCCTGCCAGAAACCCCCGTGGAGGTCATCGGTCTGGTCCCATGTGAAGGCGTCGGGATCCTGATCCGTCACTTGGTTCACCCGGTCACAGGGCATCCCGTTCAGGAAAGCGTCTTCAAAGGCCTGGTAGATGGCAGAAGCATCGGCGTCCGCCGGCAAAGCCCGGTCCCGTCCTGCCTCCCGGGCAATGGTTTCCAGATCCGGCAGCAGCCCTTCATTGTGGTGGAGCAGGGCGGAGACCAGCTGGGCATAGCGGCCTTCCGCATCATGGATCCGATTTTGGAGCCAGCCATGGATATTCATGGTATCGATCAGTTCGTCCAGGGGACGGGTCTCTTCTTTCACATAATCCGCTGCCGGTTTCTCCCCGGTGCTCCAGCCCTTCTGTTCTGCTTCTGCAGCGATCCGGGCGATGATGGCCTCCTGGAGCTGGATCTTACCGTACAGCCAATGATGGATGGGGCCCAAAAATGCGCTCATGGTCTCCCCTCCCCTCAGTCTTCCGCCAGGGCAGCGTTCACCGCAGCCACTACTTTTTCCGGATCCAGCCCATGGACAAAGGCCGCATCATTCAGGGATTCCATTTGAGAAGAAGGACAGCCCAGGCAGTGCATCCCCACAGCCTGGAGAGCCGGGATGGCTTCCGGATGTTCCGCACAGATCTTGCCGACCAGCATATCGCCCGTGATTTTCTTGTTGTTTTCCATTTTCTTTTCCTCCATTGTATGATGATTTTATTTTTCCCAATCAGCAGGACCTGGCCTTGGGACAGGTCCTTTCCATCGGTCATCGGCCATTGACCTTTGACCGATTTTGTTCGTTGTTTCCTTACAGTTGTTAGTATACTGGAGGAACGAAAAAAGATATGTTGTTAAAACAACATATCTCACTTTTCTTATTCAATTATTTTCAGCGGGTTCCACTTCTTCCGAAACAGCCGGTTCCGGTTCTGCCGGCTGGGGATCTTCCACCCGGTTGGGATACAGCAGGGAATCTCCCCGGCCCGGGGTCAGGGCATAGCCGTATTTCTTCAAGTATCGGTACATGACTTCCACCGTGTGGAGCATCTTCTTTTGGGCGCTGCGGTCCAGGTCCCCGGGATCGGCCGGAGGCGCCATGGGCATCCGCAGCACATTGGCCCCGCTCTGGACACTGAGGATCTGCCCATGGGCATGGATCCGCCGGAGGGACCAGGGCGCCACGATATTGGCCCGGGGGAAGAGGATCCGCAGCACCGCTGTCAGCCGCAGGTATTCTTCCAGGGCCATCCGGTCCTGCTGCCGGAAAGGCGTCCCATCTTCCGGCAGGAAGGGCGTCAGGGTGATGGAATGGGGTGCCAGTTCCTGGAGCAATGTCAGGTCCCGGACCAGGTATTCCGTCTGTTCATAGGGAGCCCCCACCAGGAAGCCGGTATCCGTTTCGAATCCCAGGTCCTTCAGATCATTCACACAAGCGATCTTGGTGGACAGAGCATGGGTGGGCGGATGGAGCCGGGAAAAATGCAGGGGATCTGCCGTCTGGAAGCTGAGGAAATACCGCTGGGCCCCAGACTGATGGAGCCGATGGTAGGACTGCCGGCTCCGTTCCCCGATGGAAAGCCCCAGGGCGCAGTCCGGGAACTGCTGCTGCAGGTTCCGCAGCAGATTGCACATGATCATATCCGTATAGTAGTGATCCTCTCCCCCCTGGAGCAGGAAGGACCGAATGCCCAGTTCGTACCCCAGGCCGCAGGCGCCCCGGATCTGTTCCCAGTTCAGCCGGAACCGAGGCAGGTCGTTGTTTTCCGACCGGCGCTGGCAGAACAGGCAGTTCTGGGGACAGTGGTTGGTGAATTCCAAGACCCCCTGGAAATACACTTTCCGGTGGAACACGAAATTCATGGCCTCCTGGGCTCCCCGGAACAGCTTGGCCCGAAGCAGAGGATCTTCCGTCAGCAGAAGTGCCTTATATTCCTCTTCCGTCAGAACAGAATATTCCTTCAGCTTATCCACCAGATCCACGATTGCCACCTGCTCTTTCTCTCGATTTTTCCTATTCTTTTATTATAATGCCTGCCGGCCCCCGTTGTCCACCAAAGGCAGGGTCGCTGCATGGTAAAGACCGGCGGATATTCCGTCACTGCAAAGGGGATCCCTTCTTCCTCCAGCAGCCGGTAGATCGCTTCTTTTTCCATCCTGGACCCTCCTTGCCAGAAAAAGAAAAAAGGCTGTCCGCTAAGACAGCCCTTCGGTTATGTGGCGGAAGGGGTGGGATTCGAACCCACGGTCCCTTGCAGGATCGCCAGTTTTCAAGACTGGTGCCTTAAACCGCTCGGCCACCCTTCCATGTATAGAACAGATTAAGTATAGCGTAGGGGAGTGGGGATTGTCAAGTTTCTCCATTTCTATGGAAAGGCCGCCGGAACCTCCGGCGGCCCTGTCACTGGTCACTTGTCACTGGTCACTGGACGATAGAACGTAATATTTTCATTGCTATATCCCTACCATCCACACTTTTTCTAAAAAAAACGGACCCTCTCTCCAGAAGGTCCGTTTTCTTTACGCCCGATTCCCGAATTTCTCCTGGATCAGTGCATCCAGCTTCCCCTCTTTGGCATAAGGGGTGGTGTCCGTCATGATGAAATTCCGGTGGGAAATCCCGTCGGCACTTTTGTCGAAGCCGAAGATATAGGCAATAGCAATGTCATAGATGATCTGGCTGGGGGCAAAGCCGAACACCTGGTTTTCCAGGATGTGCTTCAGCCGTGGCTCTTCTTCTGGGAACTGTTGCTTTAACGCCGGGCTGCGGAACAGCCGTTTCACGATTTCCGTAATATACAGGCCGGATTTCATGTACAGGTCCGCAAAAGTCCGGTTGGGATCATCAAAGATCCCCGGGTTTTCCTGTTCCAGGGCATCCACCATCTTCACCACCACATTCTTGGGGGTAAAGATCTGGTTGGTTTTCTGGGGCGGGATGTAGTCGAAAATATCTTCGTCGCTGGCATCCGCAAAATAGTTGTTCAGCTTTTCCTTCAGGTTCAAAAATTCCTGGATGGCTTCATCGAACACCACTTCATCGAATACATGCCCGGCAAAATGCATTTCTTTCCCGGTCTTTTCGTCGGTATAGGGTCCCCCATCCCGGAGGAAACGGAATTCACTTTCTGAAATCCCGGTCACTTCCTGGAACACATCATCAGGGGTATAATCGTCGAAATTGCTCAGTTTCAGGTTCCGGCCCCCTTCCGTTCCTTCCTGTTCGCTGTAGGCCATGATGAAACTGGGAATGGTCCGGGAGAATCCCCGCAAATGGGCTCGCACATCTTCTTCAATGGCCCTGGCCTTCTTTTGCTCCTTCTGGGTCTCCAGCTGCTGGACCATGGTTTTCTGGCTGTCTTCCAGTGCCGTCTGCACCGTTTCCTGGATGGACTGCTGGAAGTTCTGCTTTTCTTTGGCCAGATCCTGCTGGAGCTTCTCCTCCAATTTCTCTTTTTCTTCCTGGGAAGCAGCTGCCTGGACCTTCTTTTCATGCTCGGCCTTCAATACATTCTGTTTGATTTCGTGTTCGTCCGCCACCTTGTCCAATGCCTGCTGGATCTGCTGTTCACTGTGCCGGAAAGCCCGCTCTGTCTGATGCTTGGTCAGATTGTAGGCGCCTTTGATGGTTTCTTCGCTGGCTTCCTTGACCTTCTGCATCACCGCCTGGGTCACATTTTTCACCACTTTATGGCTGTCATCCTGGTCCTTGGTTTTCTCCATGGCAATTGCCACCGGCTGCTGGATGGTTTCATACTTTTTCTCTCCAAAGAGATTCTTGGTCTGATTGATCACCATGGCCCCGGGGATTTCCACTTCTCCCTGGGCATTGGTATGGATGTCTCCTGCATCATCCAGAGTCGACGTATCCTTTTTGGGCTGTTCCTGGGCTTTGGGGATCTTGTCCAAAATCGCCTTCACGGCTCCAGGGGCTCCAAAGACCACCCCTACATTGGCAAACAGCAGATTGCTCATGAAGCCTCTGTGGATCACTTCCTGGGCCTTGATGGTCTTGGGGATGGTGAGCACCTGGGCCGCATCCAGAGCCTCCATCCTCCCTTCGCTGTCTTCCCCGATCACCGGGAAGAAATTCAGCAGACGGCGAATGTGCTTTTCCCGTTCTTCCCGGGTCCCGTGGCCTCCAGCCGTTTCGCTGTTCAGGTTGTTGGCGAATTCATCGAAGATGAGCAAGGTCCGTTCCGGGGCGAAATCGAACACATAGGCATTTTGCTTCTGATAGCGCTTTTTGGTCTTGGGATCCGTATATTCGTAGGGATTCTGGGCCCGGAAAGCGGCCTGCATGTATTCTGCCGGACTCTTCATGTTGCTCAGCATCAGCACCGCCGTCCAGGGCTTCACCGTTACCCCGGTGGTCAGCTGCCCCACACTCAGGGTAATGGTCCGGTCGTTTTCCCGGATGGCTTCCATCACCTTGTCGAAACTTTTCTTGTTGGCTTCGTTATCCTGGGCAGCTTCCGCTTCTTCTTCCTCGGCGGTGAGCTTTCCATCCCCGGCTGCCACCACCACCTCGTACCGTTCAAATACCGGGTCCTTCTTCAGCAGCTTGGCCATGGCCTTGACGCTTTCCACCCGGTGCATCAGCCAGAAGGTGTGGGCCAGCTCCTGGCGCAGTTCCGGCGTGGAAAAAGGATATTTTTCGTTATGGGCCAGCCTATTCAGGAAGTTCTTCACTTCTTTTTCGTGGACGAATCTTTCATTTTCCGCCCGGAAAAATTCATTCAGATCAAAGGCAAATTCCGCATGCTCATCGTCCGACAGGTCCATTCCCTTCTGGATCTGCCCCTGGATCATATGGGACAGCTGATAGGTGTACAGGTTCAGCCGGGGCAGCTTTCCATAAGGATTGCTCCCCTGGGTGTTTTCGTCCCAGCTCGTCTTGGCTTCCTGTTCGTCTTCATAGGACCAGTTGAAAATCTGGTCTGCCCGGAATTTGTTGCTGGCAATGGCCTTGAAGGGGGTCCCGGAAAGGTGCAAGGTGAACTTCCGCTGGATCTTATCAAAAGCCACATCCGTCTTGTAGGTATCCACCCCTTCGTGGGCTTCGTCGATGATCAAAAGGTCCCATTTCTGTTTCTGGATCCAGTCCAGCTTGTCATATTGACCGCCAAAATAGATGGACCCTTTCAGCCCCTGGAGACTTTCAAAGGCCACTTCCCCCTTGATTTCGTCCCCCATCATACGGTCCAGGGCTTCCATATACTGCTGCCGACTGAGGTACCCGGATTTTCCCTTTAACGAATCGCTTTCGCTGATGAATTTCCATCCGGTCTGCCAGCCAATGAACTTTTTGAAGTCTTCCAGCCAGGAATTGGCGATGCTGGGCCGGTTGGTGACGATCAGCACACGGGTGGCCCCCATTTTCCGGGCCAGGTCATAGGCCGTCAAGGTCTTGCCGAACCGGGGCTTGGCATTCCAGAGGAATTCCCGGGGATAGGTCCCTGCTTTGTAATAAGCCAAAGTCTGGGCCACGGCTTCCTGCTGTTCCTTTCGCAGGGTATAGATGCTGCCCTGGGGCACATTGGCATAGACATCCTCCACATCCTTCCCGGCAAACTGATAAAAATACTGCAGGGCCTTCTTGGGATTGATGTGGAACCATTCCGTCCCTTTTTCCCGTTCCACCCCATGCTGGGTCAGGAAATTGTGGAAATCATGGTCAACAAAATACCCTCCGCTGCCGTCGGTATAGCGGGCTTCCTTATGCCATTTCAAATCGTAGGCAATATTGGCCGTATGGGTCTGTTCCCGGATCCGCTGATCCACATCCCGCTCGGTATAGCCGATTTTCGTCCAGCCATCATGGGCCGGCACCCCCGGTGTGGTATAGGCGTAAATCATGGGGACCACGGGTTCATAGCTTTTGATCTGTACCCCTGCCATTTACGCCATCTCCTTTACATGGGATTCAATGAAATCAATCTCATCCTGGGACAGGCCATACTTTTTGTACAGCTGCTTGTCGATGTCCGGAATGGATTGGGACCAGTCGATGTCGGAGTGAGACGTGAAGTCTTGGAGAGGGACATAATGCCATTTAGGACCAGGACAATCTTGGGTCGTTTTTAGAATTCCTAGCATCGCTCTCAAAAATTTTGTTTTTATATATTTTTCTAGATTCTGTGCTTCAATAATATTATCAAATTTTCCTATACCAATGAAGGTTTGAAGATAACCTACTCCAGGCTCTGCAATCGTTGCTTCAGACAATGTTTCTCCAAAATTACCTGAGCCATTAGCTTTAGCCATTAATACTACATATTTATTTAAAAGGCCTTTCGATTCTTCAATGTAATCTTTTTGTATGTAACGTTTAACCCGCTTTTTGTTCTCATCAAGTCCAATAATTCCAATGTATTGTTTACCATCATCCGGAACTTTTTGATAAAAAATGCGGGCAAGTTTTGTAAATGCACTGCTTCGCAATCTGGGTACTAAATCATGATTTTCTTTTATCATTAATTCAGAAACTTTAAAGCTTAATGGTGATGATATGATATCTTCGAGTGATTGAGGATTCGATTTTTGCACTTTATTCAAAATAGAATTAAGTTCAGTAAACTTTGTAAAAATCTTAATAGGAGCAAAATTAGCCTGGTTATCATAATAAGTAATAGCTATACCACCTTTTACTGGTGTAGACAAATTAGGGAATACTTTATTACTATCTGGCTCATACATCAAAACTTTGAAATGCTTATCATTCAGCATTTTTTCATTCCAATTCTTTGGTGTATAACCTGCATTAAAAAGAAGTCTTGCAGGATGAATAAATTCAGTTTTTTCAGCAATACCAAAAGATGCATCCATGAATTTATCATAGATTGGAGGCATTCTAGTACTCTCTGAATCTGTATCTTCCTGATACGGCGGATTCCCGATGATCACATCAAACTTGAATTTCTTGTTTTCTCCCATTTTTATTCCTCTTCTTCCCACATCCGTAAGATGGTCCGGATCCGATATTCTCTGGGTCCCTCATCGATTTCCTGTTCCCCAAACAGATTCCCCATAGTGTCCTCTTCCGACGGGAACAGGGAATCGAAGGAAAAGGGCCGGCGGATCACGCTGCGCCGGTGTTTGGGTCCCCCCTGGATCCACTGGTTCAGCATAATCCAGCTGCCGTCGTTCTTTTTATGGGTCAGGGTGTTGCCCTGGACGATGTTCCACTGGATGATGGTCCGGGCAGAGCGGTACAGCTCCGAATCATCGGCCAGCTCCCGTCCCGTCTTTTCCCGGTAATTTTCTGCAAACACCTGGAGCATATTGGCCCGGGCGTTTTTCAGGTTGTCTTCCAGGAATTCGATCCCGTAAATGCTCATCAGGGCCCATAGGGTGTTGTACTGCCAGTGCCCACCCCGGGAAGCCGGATTCCGGTTCACATAGGCCAGCTTCTGCCGGAGGATTTCTGTAAGGAAAGCCCCCTCCCCGGCGCTGGGTTCGGTTGCCTTACAACATTTGATACAATTACACGATTATTCCCTTAAATTCTTGAACGATGCACCCTGGGGTGCAAAGTGAAGTGCACCCCAGAAGCCCCCTGCAATTGCTGTTAAAATTGACATGCCTGGTGTTTTGGACAAAGAAAAAACCGCTCTGCATTTCTGCAAAGCGGTTTCTATTTA
>NZ_JBQOUY010000037.1:0-14950 GCF_052216985.1 Acidaminococcus nyctereutis | reverse complement strand
ATTCCGTTCTCGGATTTTACTGCTTTCGATGGTGAAATTAAAATAAAAACAGACATGAGCAAAAATCGCTCACGTCCGTGTGTGGTAGATGAATTGGAGCTTACCCCAACATTTGACAAAGAACCATTTTTTTTATGATTCTATTTCAGGAGGGGTAAAAATGGTACAAGTTGGGTCGTTGGTTTTATTATTCTTTGTCATTTTCTTAGGGATGATCACCAAGAAGAATGTGGGGATCATCGGTTTCCTGGTTGCGTATGTCTACGGGACTTTTGTCACCGGGATGAAGGCCAAGGAGATTTATGCGGGCGGATTCCCTACTACGGTGTTTTTCCTGATCATGGCCTCTACGTTCCTGTTCGGCATTGCCAACCATAATGGGACATCCACTGTATTGGCCAAAAATGTCTCCTTCCTTTCCCGAGGGAACAACAAACTGATCCCCTGGATGTTCTTTGCTGCAGCTGCCATCCTGGCCGGCGTGGGAGGGTCCATGCTGATCCTGGTGGTGATCATGCCCATCGCTTACAGTACCTGCCTGAGCCGGCAGCTGGATGTGACCATGACTTCCATCATCGTACTGGCCGGAGGGATGATCGGTGGCCTGTCGCCCATCACTCTGAACGGGATCGTAGCCAATACCCTGGCTATCCAGAATGGGGTGGATAACTATATGCCCATCTGGGGGGCCTATTCCTTCTCCATTTTTGCCATGGCGTTCATCGCTTACCTGGTCTTTAAAGGGTGGAAAGTCCCCAATACGGAACCGGATAAAAATTTCACTCCCTTCAACCGGGCTCAGGTCGTTACGGTGATTTCCATCGTCCTGGTATGTGTCGCCACCATTTTCTTCAAACAGAATATCGGTCTGCTCTGCCTGGCTTTTGCGGCGGTTTTAATCCTGCTGGGATATTGTGATCAGAAAGTAGCCATTGCCGCGATTCCTTGGGGTACGCTAATCCTGATCACCGGGATGAGCATGCTGCTCCATGTGGTGGATAAATCTGGCGGGATCACGTATCTGACGTCCATGCTGTCCAAAGTGATCACTCCGGCAACGGCTCAGCCCATCATGATCCTCCTGGGCGGTCTGATGGGGGCAGTAGCTAGCGGTACCGGCGTGGTGATGCCGACCCTGATCCCGCTGGCCGCCAAGCTGGCCGCATCCAATCCAGCTCTGGATGCCACCGCGCTGATGCTGGGGGTCATCGTGGGGACCAACGGCGTGGTGCTGAGTCCGTTCTCCACAGTCGGGGCCCTGGCCTGCGGATGTGCTCCGGAGGGCGTGGATGTGAACCATCTTTATAAGAACCTGCTCTTCACCGCCATCTTCTTCAGCCTTTCCGCTTTTGTGGTATCGTACCTGGGGATCTATAATATGCTGTTTTTATAAGAGAAAGGGGCTGTTGCATTACTTGTGCAACACACCGGTCTCGAGACCCCAAAAAGGGAGCTGTTGCGTACGCAACAGCTCCCTTTTTTTCTTTTCCTTTATTTCACTGTATTCCGCAGCGTCCCGATCCCTTCGATGGAACATTCCACCACATCCCCGCTCTTCAGGAACTGAGGCGGGTTCATCCCGATGCCGGTGCCGGAAGGAGTACCGGTAGCAATGATGGTACCGGCCCGCAGGGTCATCCCTTTGGACAGTTCGCTGATGATGTAAGGGATCCCGTGGACCAGGAGCTTCGTATTGCTGTCCTGGCGCAGTTCTCCGTTCACCTTGCAGGTCAGATGGAGAGCCGGCGGAAAGTCGAATTCATCCGCTGTCACGATGCAGGGCCCCATGGGAGCGAAGGTGTCCAGGCTCTTTCCGAAATACCACTGTTTGTGGGCTACCTGGACGTCCCGGGCCGTTACATCGTTGATGATGGTATAGCCGAATACGTAGTCCGCTGCATCTTTTTCTTCCACATTCTTGGCTTCTTTGCCGATGATCACGGCTAGTTCGCATTCGTAGTCCAGTTCCTTCACCACATTGAAATGGCCGTTGATGATCCCGTCGGGATCTACTGCACGGTCCACCCGTTTGGAGAAATAGACCGGGACCTGGCGCTGGACGATTTTTTCTGGCACATATTCATCCGGCAGTTCTTCGTCATGGGATTTATAGTTGATCCCCAGGCAGATGATATCGTTCCGGGGACGGGTTAGGGGGGCCAGGATCTTTACCTGATCCAAAGGGACCGCTCCCATAGCCACACGGGCAATACCCAGCAGTTCCTCAAAACCGGCATGCTGGATCAGATCATACATATTTTCGAATTTGTTGGCAGGGATGACATATTTTCCATCATCGGAAATGATCCCCACCTGGACATCGTCATCGTACGCAAAGGTTACGATTTTCATGGCATTCCACTCCCCTATCTGAATTCGCTGATTCAGTGTTTTGATTCTTTCTGTATTCATTGTACACGGTTTGTGTTAAAATTACTAGTAAAAGAAGAGAATCCTCTGAAATGTAAACTTTTCTTATGAGGGGTATTTTGTTTTATTTATTAGGAAGGATTTTGAGAAAGAGGGATGGAGATGCAGACGGTTTTTTATCTGGACGACGGACATGGAGACTACAATCGGAGCTATGAACAGGACAGGGATTTCGACTACGCCGATTACTCCACCGACCACAGAGAGAACAACTACCGGAACTATGAATGGAAGATCCCTAAATCCAAGAAAGAAAGGATCCGCAATATCTTGAATCATTATGAATAAGAGGGGCTGTTGCATGCGCAACAGCCCCTCTTTGAGGTCTCGGGTCTCGAGTCGTGAGTCTCGAGCCGTTGGATAGAACCTGTCCCCATGGCCAGGTTCTTTTGAAGGTGTAGAACCAGTATCGTGCTGGATATAGAAACGAATATCTTATCGTTAGCAGATTAGGGTTTGTACATTCAAAAAATTTGCTTGCAAATTTCTCATTCGGCTCGAGACTCGAGACCCGAGACCGAGTCGCTATGCGGCTTATGAGACCGGGGGGGTTGCACATAACGTGCAACCCCCTTTTTTATTTTTCCCTCACCGGCTGCATCCGGTAATCCTTGTCCGTGATCCTGCCTTCGGTGAGGAGCTGGTACAGGTCCTGGGCCCGGAGGTCCAGTTCCAGCTGCTGGCGGAAGGCCGGGGAGGGGGCTTGGGCCAGGGTGTTCTTCTCCAGCGCCGGGAAAAGCGGCAGCCGGGCGGTCTTTTTCAGCGCCCGGAGCAGCTGCCTTCCGGTTTGTGTAAAGCCCAGCACCCGCAGATAGGAAGGAGGGTGGGCTGCTGCTTCCCGGAAGCTGCAGCCCGGTCCGGACAGGAGCAGCTGCCAGAGGATCCGGCGGATCCGGGAGGCTGGATAACGCCGCGTCCGGGAGGCGTCCACCAGGGCGGCGAAACTCCCTGCCCGGCGGTGTTTCCAGATCCGGTCTTCCAGCCCTTCGGAAACCTGGGTCCAGCTGGCCAGGAGGCTGGGAGAAGCTTTTTCCAAGGCAGCGGCAAGCAGGAGATCCAGGGCCTTGTCTGTATCAGGCAGGCCCTTTTCTCCGACCCAGCTCTGGCATAGTGACCGGAGCTGAAGCGGCAGTCCCTCCAGGAATCTTGCGGTACAGCCCTGGGTGCGGAGTTCCTGCCGGAGAGCAGAAGCACTGGGGAACGGATCGGGGTCGCTTGTCAGCTGGCTTTCCCCGTAGGCCTGGCCTTCCCGGTGGATGGGCAGGGGACGGATGCCCGGATGGCTTTGGAGAGCTTTCAGGTATTCCAGGGCCAGCAGATTGTTGGAACCGGTGAACAGTTCCCGGTACGCAGGGTCTCGGGCGGCTGCCAGAATCTCAGCCCCCTTGGCATAGGAACCGCCGCTGGCTAAGGCCTCCTGCCATTCTGCTGGGGAGAAAACTTCCTGGGAGAGGGAAAGGAGCCGAGCAGGATCTTTGGCCTCGCAGCCGAAAGAGAGGTAGGTCACGAGGCCTGTAGCTTCCAGCAGAGCGATCCCCGTCCTGGCAAAGCCCTGGGCGCTCTGGAGGCTGCCGATGACGGGCAGCTCCAGCACTAGGTCCACGCCTCCCAAAAGCGCCAGACGGGCCCTGCGCCACTTGTCCCAAAGGGGCAGCTGGCCCCGCTGTGTCAGGCTGCCGCTCATGACAGCGATGACCGGCACTGGGCCCAGCTTTTTCCGCGCTTGGACCAATTGACGGGCGTGGCCTCGGTGGAAAGGATTATATTCAGCGATGATGCCGATGACAGCAGAAAATTCCATGATGTCACTCCAAATTTTTATTTTACAAATCCGTAAATCTTTGCTACCATATATTAGTATTATAGCATAAGCATAATACTGGTTTAAAAATCAGTAGTCGATCAGGAGGCAATGTAATGAAGATTTTTGTTGTAAACTGTGGCAGCTCTTCCATCAAATATCAGCTGATTGATATGAAGGATGAATCTGTCATCGCGAAAGGTCTGGTAGAACGTATCGGCATCGAAGGATCCGTTCTGACTCATACTCCGGCTGGGAAAGATAAAGTGAGACTGGAAAGCGCCATCCCTGACCATGTGGACGGGATCAAGAAAGTCCTGGCTGCTCTGGTGGATCCCAATTATGGCGTGATCAAATCCATGGATGAAATCGATGCTGTGGGCCATCGGGTGGTGCATGGCGGCGAAATCTTCAATGAATCTGTGGTGATCACAGACGAAGTGCTGAAGCAGATCGAAGACCTGAGCGATATGGCTCCGCTCCATCAGCCGGCCAACGTTTCTGGTATCCGTGCCTGCCAGAAACTGATGCCCAACACCCCGCAGGTTGCTGTATTCGACACCGCCTTCCATCAGACCATGCCTCCTGTGGCATATATGTTCGGCGTAAAATATGAAGAATACAAAGAATTCGGCATCCGGAAATACGGTTTCCATGGGACGTCCCACAAATATGTATCCGGCGTAGCCGCTGCTATGCTGGGCAAAGACATCAAAGATACCAAGATCATCACCTGCCATCTGGGCAACGGTTCCAGCATCACTGCCATCGACGGCGGCAAATCTGTGGATACGTCCATGGGCTTCACTCCTCTGGACGGCGTACTGATGGGCACCCGTACCGGCTCCATCGATCCGGCTGTGGTCCCTGTGCTGATGCAGAAGAAGGGCCTGGATGCTGCTGGCGTCGACAAGTACATGAACAAGGAATGCGGCGTCCTGGGTGTTTCCGGCGTTTCCAGCGACTTCCGGGATCTGGAAGATGCAGCGGCCAAGGGCAATGAAAGAGCACAATTAGCCCTGGATATGTTCTGCTATCAGGTGAAACGCTACATCGGCGCTTACGCAGCTGCCATGGGCGGCGTAGATGCCATCGTATTCACCGCCGGTGTGGGCGAAAACGATATCCATACCCGTCAGCAGGTCTGCGCTGGTCTGGAATTCCTGGGTGTGGAACTGGATGCTGACCGGAACAATGTCCGTGGCAAGGCTACTGAAATCAGCGCCACTGATTCCAAGGTGAAAGTATTCCTGATCCCCACCAACGAAGAACTGGCCATTGCCCAAGATACCCTGAGACTGTGCAAATAAGATAATCCGGGCTTTTGCTTGACAAAGACCGCTTTCGTCGATATAATGTAACGGTTGATAATATGATTAAAATCAATGTAGCAGAAATCAAAAAGAGACTTGTAGGGTCAGAATCTTTCCAGTACGACCTTACTCCGGCTCAGCTCAGCCTGACGCCGGAGGATGCGGAACTGGAAGGCCATATCCTGGTGGAAGGGGAACTTTCCAACGGGGGCGATGTGATCCTTCTCCAGGCCACTGAACAGTTCGTCTGCCATGGCACCTGCGCCCGCTGCCTGAAAGATGTGCGGCTGGAGCTGACGGCCCGGGTGGAAGAACGGTACTATCCAAAAGGCACAGAGGGACTGGAAGAGGATGCCTTTACCTATCAGTTCGACGTGGTTGATGTTACGGATGCTTTGAGGGAGTCCCTGCTGCTGGCCATCCCGGCCAGAGTCCTGTGCAAACCGGACTGCAAGGGGATCTGTCCTGTCTGTGGGGCGGACCGCAATGTGACGAACTGTCACTGCGATACCCATTCCATAGACCCCAGGTTGGAGGCTCTTAAGGCGTTGTTAGAGAAATAGGTTGAGTTTAGGAGGTGTAATACAATGGCAGTACCAAAGAGAAAAATGTCTAAAGCTCGTCGGGATTCCCGCCGTGCCAATTGGAAACTGGCTGCTCCTGGCTTGGTTGAATGCCCTCAATGCCACGAGCTGAAGCGCCCTCACCATGTATGCCCTGAATGCGGTTATTACGATGGTAAGGAAGTCGTGAAAGAAGACGAAGAATAAGGCCTACCGGGCAACCGGAAAACCTTGGAAAGGACACCGTCCCTGCGGGGGCGGTGTTCTTTTTATGCCCTCTTCCTAAATCCTCCAAACTGGCTTATAATGATAGAATGAAGTGATACTATCAATGTGAGGGGAGCAGCGGTTTATGAAATTCTTTATCGATACAGCCAATCTGGACGAGATCCGGGAAGCGGAAGCCATGGGGATCATCAGCGGGGTCACTACCAATCCGTCTCTGATCGCTAAAGAGGGCCGGGACTACGAAGAGACCCTTCGAGAAATCGCCCAGATTGTGGACGGACCTATTTCCGGGGAAGTCAAGGCCAGCACTACCCTGGCCCGGGATATGGTGATGGAAGGACGGGTCATCGCCCAGATCCATCCCAATATGGTGGTGAAGATCCCTATGACTGAAGAAGGGCTGAAAGCCGTGAAGATCCTGTCTTCTGAAGGGATCAAGACCAATGTGACACTGGTGTTCTCTGCTACCCAGGCCATCCTGGCCGCTCGGGCCGGTGCTACCTATGTTTCTCCTTTCTTGGGGCGGCTGGATGACATTTCCACCGACGGCACCCGTCTCATCCGAGAGGTGATGGAGATTTTCCGTCTGTACCCGGATATCACTACCAAGGTGATCTGCGCTTCCATCCGGCATCCTATGCATGTGGTGGAATGTGCCAAAGTAGGGGCGGATATCGCCACGGTGCCCTATAAAGTGTTGATGCAGATGGTCCAGCATCCTCTGACACGGACCGGGATCGAGAAATTCTGCCAGGATTTCGAAGCGGTGTTCGGCCGTTAATCTATGAACAAGCTGTAAAATTTGGAACAGACTGCTCGGTCAAGTCTTGTTTTTTACTCTGACTCTGGTATAATGGACTCTAGTGTTATGACTAGGTACTAAAAGTAGGTGGTAGGATGGGTTCTGTGGGACAGAAAAAGGCGAGACAGCAGCGCCTGCAGCAGCTGCTGGCTAGGAATCCGTTTTTAACCGACGAGCATCTGGCCGAAACTTTTCAGGTGAGCATCCAGACGGTACGGCTGGATCGGCTGGCACTGGGGATCCCTGAACTCCGGGAACGGACCCGCCATATGGCGGAGGATGCCCAGGAAAAGCTGAAAGCTATCACCAGTGAGGATATCGTCGGGGAACTGATCGACCTGGAAATCGGGGTCAGCGGCATCTCCATGATGACGGTGGACCGGGAAATGGTGCTGCAGAAGACCGGCGTCTGCCGGGGACAGTATATGTTTGCCCAGGCCAATTCCCTGGCTCTGGCGGTAATCGACGCTCCGGCAGCCCTTACCGGTGTGGCCAATGTGAAGTACAAGATCCCTGTGACAGTGGGGGCCATCTTGGTGGCACGAGCCGAGGTGGTCCGGAAGCAGGAAGATAAATATACCATTTGGGTGAAGATCAGGAACAATCACCGGGAAGTGTTCCGTGCCAAATTCCTGATCGTAGCCATTCCGGAACAAAGGAGCCAAGAAGATGAAAATCGCAGTTGACGTAATGGGAACGGACTATGGCCCTGGAGAGATCATCAAAGGGGTACTTCAGGCCGTGGACGAATATGGCTGCGACGTGGTACTGGTGGGGGACCAGGATGTGATCCGTCAGGAACTGGCCAGAGAGAACCAGGCTGAGAATCCCCATGTAACCATCCATCATGCCAGCCAGGTCATTGAAATGAAGGACCATCCGGGGATCAGTGTGAAGAAAAAGCGGGACGCCTCCATCGTGGTGGCCACCCAGCTGCTCCACGAAAAGGAATGTGATGCATTGGTCTCTTCTGGCAGCACGGGTGCCGCGGTGGCTTCTGCCCTGTTCGGCCTGGGCCGGATCCGGGGCATCGAACGGCCGGCCATCGCTACCGTGATCCCCAATGTGAAAGGGGCTACGGTGCTGGTGGATTCTGGGGCCAAGGTGGATGCAAAACCGGAACAGCTGGTCCAGAATGCCATCATGGGGTCCATTTATGCGGAACTCCAGCTGGGGATCCCCCAGCCTCGGGTGGGCCTCCTGAACATCGGAGAAGAGGAGACCAAGGGCAATGAACAGTGCCTGGCCACCTATCCCCTGCTGAAGCAGGATCCCCATATCCATTTCATCGGCAATGTGGAAGGCCGGGATATCAACAAGGGCACCGTGGATGTGGTGGTCTGCGACGGGTTCGTGGGCAATGTGGTCTTAAAGACCATGGAAGGCCTGGCCACCGCGGTGATGGAGATCCTGAAAAAGACCCTGATGGAAAGCGGCATTTTTGCCAAACTGGGGGCCCTGCTCATGAAGCCGGCTCTCCTGCGGATGAAGAAACAGATGGACGCCTCGGAATACGGGGGTGCCCTCCTGATGGGGGTCCGGGCTCCCTTCATCATCTGCCACGGCAGTTCCAAGGCCAAAGCCATCAAGAATGCTGTACGGGTGGCCATCGAGCTGACCCAGAAAGATGTGGTGGGGCGGATCCGCCAGGAAATCATGCACGACGAAGAAAGTGGTGAATTATAAATGACGAAACCTGCAGTAGGCTTTCTGGGCATGGGCTATTACGTGCCGGAGAAAGTACTGACCAATTTTGATCTGGAAAAAATGGTAGATACCAGCGACCAGTGGATCGTGGAACGGACCGGGATCCGGGAACGGCATATCGCCGCTCCGGACCAGGCTACCTCCGATCTGGCGTACATCGCCGCCCAGCGGGCTCTGGAAGACGCTGGGCTCACGGCGGAGGACATCGACCTGATCGTGGTGGGCACGGAATCCCCGGATATGAAATTCCCCTCCGTGGCCTGCATCCTCCAGGATAAACTGGGAGCTTCCCATGCGGCGGCTTTCGACCTGGCGGCGGGCTGTTCCGGCTTTGTCTATGCCTGCGGCATCGCCAGCCAGACCATTGCCAGCGGACTGTACAAGCACGTCCTGGTGGTGGGAGCGGAAACCCTGTCCCGGATCCTCAACTGGAAGGACCGGAACACCTGTATCCTGTTCGGGGACGGTGCAGGTGCCGCCGTGCTGGGACCGGTGGAAGAAGGGTATGGCATCTTGTCCGTCGACCTGGGGGCCAACGGGGCCGGGGGCCAATACCTGACCATGCCTGCCGGGGGCTCCCGGAAGCCTGCCAGCGAAGAGACCGTGGCCAACCACGAACACTGCATCCACATGGTGGGCAAGGAAGTGTTCAAGTTCGCGGTGAAGGTCATGGGCCACAGCGCTCTGGCCGCCCTGGAAAAAGCCGGCATGGGCAAGGAAGACATCGATCTCCTGATCCCCCACCAGGCTAACCAGCGGATCATCGATTCTGCCGCCAAACGGCTGAAGCTGTCCACGGATAAGATCTTCGTGAACCTGGAGAAATATGCCAATACGTCCGGCGCATCCATTCCTATCGCCCTTTGCCAGGCACGGGATGCAGGCCGGCTGCATAAAGGAGAGAACGTGGTGATGGTGGGCTTCGGTGCCGGCCTCACCTATGGTTCCCTGGTAGTGAAATGGCAAAAAGATGAGGAGGCCAGAGGATGAGTAAAATCGCTTTTGTGTTCCCGGGACAGGGGTCCCAATCCGTAGGCATGATGAAGGAACTGTACGACAATTATGCCTGCGTCCGTGAAGTATTCAAAGCAGCTGACGAAGCCCTGGGCTTTTCCATGACGGACCTGTGCTTTAAAGGACCGGAAGACCAGCTGCGGCTGACTTACAATACCCAGCCCGCCATCCTAACCTGCAGCATTGCTGCCATGAAGGTGTTGAACGAAAACGGGGTGTTCCCGGATGTGGCCGCCGGTCACAGCTTGGGAGAATATTCTGCCCTGGTATGCGCCGGGTCCCTGAAGTTCGCGGACGCCGTCCGCACCGTGCGGAAACGGGGCCAGTTCATGCAGGAAGCCGTTCCTGTGGGCCAGGGGGCCATGGCGGCCATCATCGCCCTGGATACCGCTAAGATCCGGGAAATCTGCGCCCAGATCCAGGAAAAACGGGGGGAAGCTGTCCAGCCGGTGAACTTCAACTGCCCGGGCCAGGTGGTCATCGCCGGTGCCACGGAAGCGGTGAAGGAAGCCTGTGATGCCCTGAAAGCTGCCGGTGCCAAGCGGGCCATCCTGCTGCCGGTGAGCGCACCCTTCCACAGCACCTTGATGCAGCCCGCTGCTGATCGGCTGAAGGAAGTGCTGGACGGGATCGAAGTGGCGGATGCCCAGATCCCGGTGATCGCCAATGTCACGGCCCGTCCGGAACAGAAGGGGGACGAAATCCGTCAGGTCCTGGTGAAACAGGCTGCCAGCCCGGTGCTCTGGGAAGACAGTGTCCGGTACATGATGGATAACGGCGTAGATACCTTCATCGAAGTGGGTCCGGGGAAAGTCCTTACTGGATTCGTGAAAAAGATCGACCGGTCCTTTGCCGGCCAGAATGTAGAAGACCTGGCTAGTTTGGAAAAAACCCTTGCTTATTTAAAGGAGGTCAGATAAAATGACTTTAACCGGTAAAGTCGCGCTGGTGACTGGCGGTTCCCGGGGTATCGGCCGGGCCATTGCCCTGACCCTTGCTGCACACGGGGCAGATATAGCCATCAACTATGCCGGGAATACGGCTGCGGCAGAAGAAGTCAAGGCTGCCATCGAAGCCATGGGCCGGAAGGCTATCCTGGTCCAGGGCAGTGTGGCCGAAACGGACGGAGTCCAGGCCATCGTGAACCAGGTAGTGAAAGAACTGGGCCGTCTGGATATCCTGATCAATAACGCAGGGATCACCCGGGACGGGCTCCTGATGCGCATGAAGGAAGCGGATTGGGATGCTGTCATAGAAACCAATCTGAAGGGTGTGTATAATTGTTCCAAGGCCGTGATGCGGACCATGATGAAGCAGAAAAGCGGCCGGATCGTGAATATGGCGTCCGTGGTGGGCGAGATGGGCAATGCCGGCCAGGCCAATTATGCGGCTGCTAAGGCTGGCGTCATCGGGTTCACCAAGAGCCTGGCCAAGGAAGTGGCTTCTCGGGGCATCACTGTCAATGCGGTGGCTCCCGGGTTCATCGCCACGGATATGACCAGTGTCCTGACGGACGAACAGAAGGCAGAAATGGCACGGACCATCCCTCTGGGACGGGCAGGCCAGCCTCAGGATGTTGCCAATGCAGTTTTATTCCTCGTGTCCGAGGAGGCTGCTTATATAACCGGCCAGGTTTTAAATGTGGACGGGGGCATGGTAATGTAGTATCATTATATGTTAGAGGATTGGAAGGAGGTGAAACGGAATGAGCGAAAAAGACACTTTTGAAAAAGTAAAGGCTATCACCGTTGACCAGCTGAGCGTTGCTCCGGAAGACGTAAAGATGGACTCTACTTTTATCGATGACTTGGGAGCTGATTCTCTGGACATTGTGGAACTGATCATGGCTTTCGAAGAGGAATTCAACACTGAAATCCCTGATGATGTGGCTGAAAAGATCCGCACTGTGAGAGACGCAGTCGAACTGTTGGATAAAGAAGGCAAATAATAGCATCCCATTATTTTCGGAAGGTCCCTGTTCCAGGGGCTTTCCGAACTTTATCCATGATCTTTTGATCTGAAATGGGGGATTTTTGTTGAAAGTGCCAGTGCTGAAGATTGGTGAAAAAGTAGCAACTATACCTATCGTCCAAGGCGGTATGGCTATACGCTTGTCCACGGCGCGTTTGGCAGCTTCAGTGGCCAATGAAGGCGGTGTGGGTCTGATCGCTGCTTCTGGTCTGCCCTTCGATGAGCTGCGTAAGGAAATCCGTCTTGCCCGGAAATTATCCAACGGCAAGGGGATGATCGGCATCAATGCCATGGTAGCCGCCCGGGAATTCAAGGGCCTCATTACGACTGCGGCCCAGGAAAAAGTCGATTTGATTGTGGCCGGGGCTGGCTTTTCCAGAGATATGTTTTCTGTCGGCAAGGAATACAATGTTCCTATCGTGCCGATAGTATCCTATGCCAAACTGGCAAAAATCGCGGAACGGCTCGGTGCTTCTGCTGTTGTGGTGGAAGGGACCGAAGCAGGGGGCCATTTGGGGACCCAGCGTTCCATTAAAGATATCCTGCCGGAAATCCTTTCGGTGGTGAAGATCCCCGTTATTGCTGCTGGCGGCGCTGTCACCGGCAAAGATGCGGCGGAATTACTGAAGATGGGTGCCAGTGGCGTCCAGATGGGCAGCCGATTCGCTGCCAGTGAGGAATCCAATGGATCTCCTTTCTTAAAACAATTTTATTTGAAAATGACCCAAGATGACGTGGTTCAGATAGATAGCCCGGTAGGGTTCAAAGGCCGTGCTGTACTGACTCCTTTTTCCAAAGCGGTGCTGGAGGGACATCCTCTCAAACCCACCACCTGCGACAGCTGCCTGAAGCATTGCTCCCGCAGCTTCTGTATCATCCGGGCTCTGACCCGGGCCCAGCAGGGGGACTTGGAGACGGGACTGGTCTTTACCGGGGCCAATATGTGGAAAATCAAAGAAATCCTTCCGGTTCATGAAATCTTTAGACGAATCAAGGAAGATTTGGACAATATTAAGTAGAGGTGATCCTTTTGAAACGAAGAGTGGTAGTGACCGGCCTCAGTGCGATTACGCCCATCGGCATCGGCAAAGAAGCATTCTGGAACAGCCTGATGGAAGGCAAATCCGGTATCGGCCTGATTACCCAGTTCGATACCACTGATTTTAACTGCAAAATCGCCGGGGAAGTCAAAGATTTTGACTTTGCGGACTATGGCGATAAAAAGGAAGGAAAACGGATGGACCGGGTGACCCAGTTCGCCGTAGCCTGTGCCAAGATGGCGGTGCAGGATTCTGCCTTGGACTTGGAAAAAGAAGATGCGGATCGGATCGGCGTGTGCGTAGGCACGGGCATCGGCGGCATCCATACCTTCTTGGACGCAGCCAGCAAGCTGGTCTCTAAGGGACCCAGCCGGATCAGTCCGTTCTTCATCCCTATGGAAATCCCCAATATGCCGGCAGCCCAGATCGCCATCGACTTAAAGGTGAAAGGGCCCAACACGGCTATCGTCACTGCCTGCTCCACCGGTTCTGACTGCATCGGGGATGCTCTCCGGACCATCCAGTACGGAGACGCGGATGTGATGCTGGCTGGCGGTACGGAAGCAGCCATTTCTCCCATTGCCGTAGCTGGATTCGACAATATGAAGGCTCTGTCCCGGGAAAACGACGCTCCGGAAAAAGCCTCCTGTCCTTTCGATAAGAAGCGCAGCGGCTTTGTCATGGGGGAAGGCGCCGGGATCATCGTCCTGGAAGAATTGGAACACGCCAAAGCCCGTGGGGCCCAGATTTATGCCGAACTGGTGGGCTATGGCCACAACAGTGACGCCTACCATATCACCGCTCCGGATCCGGAAGGGGATATGCAGGTGAAGTGCATGGAAATGGCCATCAAGGATGCGGGACTGACCCCGGCGGATATCGACTACGTGAACGCCCATGGTACCAGTACCCACCGGAATGACCTGAACGAAACCAACTGCTGCAAGCGGGTATTCGGGGACCGGGCCAAAGAAGTGCCCATCAGCTCCATCAAATCCATGACCGGCCATCTGCTGGGCGGTGCCGGCGGCGTAGAAGCCGTTGCCACCATCCTGACCATCAAGAACGGGATGATCCCGCCCACCATCAACTATGAAGATGTGGATACGGAAGAAGGACTGGATCTGGATTACGTGCCCAATGTGGCACGGAAGGCCGATGTGAAGGTGGCTCTCTCCAACAACTTCGGTTTTGGCGGCCACAATGCCATCCTGTGCTTTAAAAAGTACGAAGACTAAGAGGGCTTCTGTGATGGAGGAACAGCGTCAGAAAGAGCTGGAAGGGCTCTGTCACCAGCTGGGCATGGCTATGGATGACCTGCATCTGCTGGATATGGCACTGACCCATACGTCCTATGCCTATGAATCTAAGAAGAATCCCCGGCCCCAGCACAATCAGAGGCTGGAGTTCCTGGGAGATTCGGTGCTGAGCCTGGTGGTGAGCACCTATATCTACCGGCATTATCCCCGGATGGATGAGGGGGAGCTGTCCAAGCTCCGGGCCTTCCTGGTGTGTGAAGAGACACTGGCTCAGCTGGCTACGGAAAACCATCTGGGAGATCATCTGCTCCTGGGCAAGGGGGAGATCAACCTGGATGGAGAGGAGAACCCTTCCATCCTGGCCGATGCCTTTGAAAGCGTCCTGGGAGCCTATTACTTGGACCAGGGGTTCGCCAAAGTGACGGAACTGCTGGACCGGCTACTGATCCGCCGGATCCCGGAACTGACCGCCGACGGCATCGACCGGGATTATAAGACTCGGCTCCAGGAGCTGGTACAGAAAGACGGACCGGCAGAAATCGTGTATGAACAAGTTTCTGCCGACGGTCCCAGCCACAACCGTACTTTTGTCATGCGCGTCCTGGTGAACCAGAAAGAGCGGGGCAGAGGACGGGGCAGGACCAAAAAAGAAGCTGAACAGCGCGCCGCAAGGGAAGCGCTGAAAGGAAAAAACACATAAAAAAGGTTCTATAATAAATGTTGGGGTCTTGTGGACACTCCTGTTCACAAGACCCCTTGTCTTACGATAAAATAAAGACATATCTAAGCTACATTTCACCTCAACCACCACGAAGAACTGAA
>NZ_JBQOUY010000036.1:0-16247 GCF_052216985.1 Acidaminococcus nyctereutis | reverse complement strand
GACTTGATCCTGGGGGATCATCCCAGGATGAAACTCTGGGACAGCTACAGCCTTTCCGCTGGGGACCGGGAACTGATGGCCAACCGGAAAGGATACCTGATTGATGGAGATCCGGAAGAACCCTTCATCCCGGAAGGTGATAAGGATTATATCGATTTTACCATCCAAAAGTACAAGGGGAATTTCTCTACAAAGGAGAAGTTGACCAGGGATATTGACGATGAAGAAGTCTTTGTGGAAGCGTCTGCCGGCCTTGTGAATAACAGGCGGGTAAGATTGGTGAAGGGAACAGGCACTTTCCGTTTGTATCCCTTTGGGTACGAAGGCCCGGTGAAAATCAAGTTGGGCCGGAAGTGGTACGAAGTGTGGAACGACTACCTGGTGTTTGTTGGAAAGTAGGATGACTATGCAGAAAAATAGGCTAGATTTGTCGACCAAGGTTCAACTTACCCTTTACTTGGGCAGCCAGTGTAATCTCCACTGTGCCTATTGCCACCGGGAGGCCTCGGACGGGGAAGGGGGAATTTCGGAAGAATTCCTGGCGGAACTAAAAGAGAATCCTCCTGGATCCATCAAGTTCATGGGAGGGGAACCTTTGCTTTACATGAAAGAGGTCCGAAAGGTGGTGGGGGCTGTACCAACGGCCAAGTTTTCAGTCAGTACCAACGGCATCGGCATCGAAAAGCACCTGGACTACTTCCGGGAACACCATTTCCAGATTTGCATCAGCTACGATGGAGCAGAAAAGGACCTGCGGGGCTATGATCCCTTTACTGCTCTTTTGGAGTATCCGGATCTGGCGGTTTCCACTACCCTGTACCACGGGAATACGGATATGGGAGCCATCATGGAGCGCTTTCGGGAGAAAGAGAAGGTCATCGGACGGCCCCTTTCCTTCTTTCCCCATCTCATGCATGTGACTAGTGAAGCCAATCAGCCCTATGCCCTGACCCAGGAAGACTATGATTCTCTCCTGGAGCAGTACAAGAAATATGTGGGACTTTACCTATCCCGGCTCCGGAGATTCGGTATCCGGGACAAACGGTATGATGGCCTCTACCAAACCCTGGAGCGGCGACGGGAAGTCCATTACACTTTTGGGGAGACTTACTGCAGCAACCGGCACATCCAGAAGGTGGATGCCCGAGGGCAGGCTTATCCTTGCTTGTATATCCGGAAAGAGAAACTGAGAAAGGATTGGCTGAAGGAACAGCAGGCTCTCATTGATTCCGTCAGTCCTGGCTGTCGCCAGTGTTCCGTCTACGGTATGTGCGGCGGGGCCTGTATTGTCAGCCAGGAACATGAAATGGAGTGCCGATTCTACAAGGCCCTCTATACCTGGTTCCAAAAGGAAGTGACCCGACAATGAACTCGATTTATATCTTCCCTGAGGCCATCCATACGGAAGATACCATTTCTCTGGATCTGGAAGAAAATGGATTGCGCTTTTTCTGTAATAACAAACGAGTGGTTATTGATCTTGCTGCATTGCGGAGCGGGTCCTCCACGGTGATTCTGAAAAATCCCATCACTGGGACCGTCTATCCGCTGTTTAACTTCCGGGAAATCCTCCAGGTGATGGATCTGGGGCCCCAGGAGCTGCTCCAGACCCTTCGCATCAACGGCTATGTGCAGATCGACAAGTCCGGGAAGGATACCTTCATCAAAGTGTTTCTGCCCAATGGGCAACCTGAATTAAAGAGTCGGACTCATGACTTTTCCCGGTTTCCCCATGTGGCCATGGCCGATCTCCATAAGCTGGACCGGGCTTTCAGTTGGTCCGCGCATACGGGGAAGGTCCAAATCCATTATGGCCGGATTGAGGGATCCCTTGTGTTTGACCGCTCAACCTTTTGGAAGGAGCCGGTTTATGTGAGCCATGCCGGACAGAGCCAGGAGCTGACCGAGGGGAAAACTGGTTTTCCTTCGTTTGGAGTCCTTCGGAAGATGTGTACTGTGGGCCTCAATGTGGACGGTACAAAGGGCGGGCACTCCATATTTCAGGTTTCCAGCGGTAAAAGAAAGGAGGGGCAACATGGATTTTATCAGCTACACTTTTGTGAACGCCGTGATCAGTGCCCTGGCCGTATTCGGGTGCTGGCTCATCCTGCGTCCTCAAAAGATTGAGAATCGGGCGCTCCACAAGAGTATCGACAATAATACCAAGGCCCTGGAGGACCTGACCGGTCTGATCAACGAAATGCGAGTGGCCCAGGCAAGTGTGGAGACGAACATTACCAATCTCTGGCACCGGTACAAAGATCTGAAGGGAGAAGTAGACAGAATTCATGACCACAATCGGGATATGGGGAATTCGCCATGTTCGAAAAAGTAAGAGGGTGGCTCAAGAAGAGCCTTGGGACTGTAAAGAAGCGCCTGAACCAGTTCCAGCAGCCCATCAAATGGATCGTCATAGGGTATCTTGTGACGGTCTTTTTGTTTGTAGTTTCCTATTACGGATTCTGGATGTATCTGGCCGTGATGGGAAAAATCCAGCTGCCAGACCTATTGGCAATGATACGGGAACTAGTGGGGCCTGCCATGGTAGGCTTTGTCACCTTCATTGCAGGCTGTTTCGTGGATCTTGATGGAAATGGAGTCCCGGATCATTTTGAAAAGGAGAAGGATAAGACATGAAAATTTTTATTAATCCTGGGCATATGCCCGGTGTGGACAGTGGGGCCGTCAATAAAACTTATGGAGTCACCGAAGCGGATATCGTAAAAGAAATCGGAGCCGGAGTCCAGCAGTACCTGAACCGGGTGGGCTATGACTGTATGCTGGTCCAGTCCGACAATCTTTGCGGGGAATCTCCCAACTATACCAATATTTGTGCCAGCGCAAATGGGTGGAAGGCAGATCTCTTTCTTTCCATCCACTGCAATGCGGCCGCGGAAGAAGCCCAGGGGACGGAAACTCTGGTGTACAGCAGGGACAGCGAAGGAGCCTGCGCCCTGGCAGAATGCATCCAGAACCAGATTGTCCAGAGCCTGAGCACCGTGGACCGGGGTGTGAAGGAACGGCCGGGGCTGGCGGTGCTTCGGGAAACGGATATGCCGGCGGTTCTTGTGGAAACGGCGTTCATCACCAACGAAGAGGATGTGCAGCTCCTGATGAATCAGAAGGACGGATTTGCCCGTGCCATTGCCCGCGGGGTGACGGATTATGTGGCCCGGAAAGGATGAGAGACCATGGACATGTGGCGGATCAGCGATGAATTTCTCTTAGGCTATCTTTTGGGCATCTTGACCGGGGTGCTCCTGTTCACCTTGGTCATCTGAAGAAAGAGGGTGGGGATGATTGAGAAAAAGCGTCTGGGTCTTGCTGCTTTGTTTGTTATTCTCCTTTCCGCAGGTGTCCTGGGCCTCTACGTATACCATAACAGAAGAGGAACTGACCCAGTTGGAGCAGAATATCAGCGAGCTGCAGACCATCAACAACAGATTACAGAAGGAATCCAAGCAGCAGATGAAACGCATGGAGACCTTGGAAGCGCAATTGACCGCAGCACAGACCGAATTGCAGAAAGCCAGGGAACAGTCCGAACGGCTCGGGAGTCAATTGAAAGAACTGGAGAGGACCTCGATCAGGCAGGAAGAATCCTTGCGGATTGCCAACGAATCCTTAGCCGCATACGAGAAAGAAACCAATAGAACACAGAAACGGCTGAAGGCACAGCGGAATTTGGCTTATGGAATAGGTACGGTTTTGCTGGTGGCTTTGGTGCGGAAATGAATAGAGCCATGGTGGGAAAAATCCTGCCATGGCTTTTTTTTCGTGCAAAAAGTACTTATTCCCCCTTTCCTGTCCTGTTACCAGTAGAAACAGACAGAACAGGAGGTTTGAAAACTATGGAAAGTAAAGAGATTCCCTTTAACCAGCGGTATGCCCTGACCGTGAAGGAGGCCAGGCAGTATTTCCACATTGGGGAAAAGCGGCTGCGGCGGATTGCGGCGGAACACCCTGGGGCGAAGTTTTTGGTCTGGAATGGACGAAGAGTGCTGATCATCCGGGAGGAGTTTGAAAAGTTTCTCCGCCAGACATCCTGTATTTAAGTTGACTTATTTGACATTTGGAGTGATGAATTAGGATGCCAAACAAGGAGAAGGGGGAAAAACAATGAAAAAAATCCATATGCGGGGCCGTGTGCGCCGGGATAAGAAAAGAAGGATCTTACGGGCGGGAGAGTCCGTGCGGATCGATGGAAAGTATCAGTTCAAATATATGGTGAACGGGCGGCCGAAATTCCTGTACAGCTGGAAGCTGGAGCCTACGGATCCCTTGCCACCGGGACGGAAACCCTGCCGTTCTCTCCGGGAGATGGAAGACAGCCTGGAAGTGAAACTGGTGATCTGCCCCAATGCCCATTCGGATTCCATGACCGTCCTGGAGCTGGTCCAGCGGTACCTGATGCTGAAAAAGGGCGTCAAACCCAATACCCTGAGCAACTACAAGTTCATAGTCAATGCCCTGAAGAAGGACCCGTTTTCCCAGAAGGCCATTGGGAAGGTGAAAATGTCCGATGCCAAATTATGGCTGATCAAAATGCAGTCGGAAGGGAAAGGGTACAGTACCATCCACAGTATCCGGGGCGTGGTACGTCCGGCCTTTCAAATGGCCGTGGATGATGAGATCCTCTGGAGGAATCCTTTCAACTTCGAAATGAAGGATGTGCTGATCAACGACAGCGTACGGCGGGAGGCTCTTTCCAAACGGGACATGCGGATTTTCCTGGAATTCATCCGGAAGGACGAATACTTCAAGAGGTACTACGAAGGAATCTACATCCTGTTCCATACCGGGCTGCGGATCTCAGAATTCTGCGGGCTGACGGTGAACGACATTGACCTGGAAAAGCGGACCATCAACGTGGACAAGCAGCTCCAGAAATCCAACAGTAAATATTACATCCTGTCCACCAAAACCAAGGCCGGGGCCCGGCTGTTGCCCATGACGGACGAAGTGTACCGGTGCTTTGTGACCGTCCTCCGGCAGCGGAGGCCGCCAAAGGTGGAACCCATCATCGACGGAGTGGGGCAGTTTCTTTTTTATGATAACAGGGGCTTTCCCATGGTGGCCCAGCACTGGCAGAAGTATTTTCAGCATATCCTGAAGAAATACAACAGCACCTACAAGTACCAGCTGCCGAAGATCACCCCTCACGTGTGCCGCCACACCTACTGCACCAACATGGCTCTGTCCGGGGTGAGCGCCAAGACTCTCCAGTACCTGATGGGTCACAGCGACATCGGCATCACCCTGAATGTGTACACCCACATCAAGTTCAACGATGCCCAGAAGGAAGTGGAAGTGATCCAGGCCCGGCAGCAGAAGGAGATGGAAAGCGTAAGGGAAGAACTGGAAAAGGTGGGCGAGATCCAGCCGAAGGTGATCCGGTTTCCGAATAAGGCGTAGAAACTGGGAAGGCAGTTGGCCTTTGCCGGAAAAAAGAGAAGACCCGCAGTCTTGTGATTGCGGGTCTTTTCTGTGGTGTTTTTGGGATAGGTCGTTTGGTATAATGGGCATAGAGAAAGAAAAAAACGGTTGATGGGGGTCTGAAACATGAGCATAAACCGAAGTCATAAACATGGACTGTGCGTTGACACAATGTGGGAGGATTTGAAGCCCCAGGTGAATCAGGTGATCCAAAAATATTTTGCAGAACATAATCTTTCAGTAGAAAAGCTGAAAAAATGTAGGATAAGTGAAGATTATGAAATGCGAGGGTACCAGGCACCTGCTTCTCCTTATAATGTGCCAACCAAGGATTACGGTAAAAATGTGATGGATGATTCAGTTGTACCGCCAATTGTTTTGCTTCTGCGTAAAAAGGGTGACAGGCTGGAAGTCGAGCCTACAAGATATACAAGACCATTTCTAACCAAGGAATCAGATTACTTTCTTGTAACGGTTGATTTTCTAAAATACCGGATCAATTCTTTAATCCAGCACGTCGTTTTTGATTATAAGGGAATTCCCTGCGGGGTGGATCCCCTTTCTCATCATGAGTTCGATGTATGGTATGGCGACAAAGCGGAAACAATGACCAGCATAGATGACGTTATGAACAAGCCGTTCTTTGATGGAAAGAGTCTTACTGAAATTGCTTCTGAAATAGAAAATGTGGAATTCTAGATGGTTGTGCTGTTTTTAAAGATGCGGTAGGTGCAGAATCATGACAAGTTCTGACGAAATAGATAAAAAATCATCTAAGGATGAAGAAGTCCTGGCGAAAATCAATTCTGAACTTCAAAATATGGATCGAATTTATATAATGGCTTCTGAACCGCTTGAAGGGCGCTCCATTGAGGAAATGCAGGAATTAGCAGAGAAGACAACAGATACGGAAACGCTGGCGAACCTCTATGCGGCCGTTTGTAATGAATTTTTCTGGATAGAAGATAACGAATATGATTTTCCCCAGGGAACACCGGAATATGCAGAAGCGATTCAAATAACCGATCAATGGGGAAATCTTATGGACGAACTGGAAGCACGGCTTATGCAGATTGCGGCAGAGGAAAGGCTGCTTCTGCCGGAAGAATCCGTTAGCTGGCGTCTAAATCGAATAGAACGATTTATGAAAAAATATGGCCTTGTGAATGCCGGTGGCTGGTGGGTCAAAGAAACACTGAAAAATGAAGAACTGCAGGGGCAACTGGCATTTTTGATTCCGAATCTTGGTCATTGAATTTGTGAGAGCGGCCAGGGATGGGTTTGCCTTCGGCGAACCCCTACGCCGTCTTCGTCGGGGTGACGGGGAGAAGGTTCAATTGGGTGGAACTCCGTTTTTCTCCTTCAAAGGAACCCGCTGCCGGGTTCCGTCCATCGGCCGCTGACCGCTGACAGTTGACTGCTGACAAAAGGGAATGCCGCATATTTTGTGCAGCACTCCCTTTTCTGCTATAATCAATCCCAGAAAACGCTTAGTAGTAGGAATTGCCCAAAATACTACTACTTTTACTACTTAGAGGAGAAAAGTTATGCCAGGTTATGCCATTTCTTGTCTTCCCTGAATGGACTGGCAAAATCCGGGAACCGGCATTAATTCGGCCCAATTTGGCATAGTTTGGCATAGAGAGGAGTTCGTGTCTTTGGTGAAAGTACTTTTTATTTGCCATGGCAACATCTGCCGTTCCACCATGGCGGAATTCGTTATGAAGGAGCTGGTCCGGCGAGACCATCTTGAGGATGCGTATGAAATCGCTTCGGCGGCCACCAGCCGGGAGGAAATCGGCAACGATACCCACTGGGGGACGAAGGAGCAACTGGAGCTCCACCACATTCCTTACACGCCCCGGAAAGCCCGGCAGATGACCCGGGCGGATTATGGGTACTACGATCTTTTCATTGGTTTTGACGATGAAAATGTGCGGGAGATTCGCCGGATTGCCGGGGGAGACCCGGACCGCAAGATCCATCTGCTGCTGGATTTCACCGATCATCCCCGGGAAATCGCTGACCCCTGGTATACGAGGGATTTTGTGAGCACGTACCGGGATGTGGAGCAGGGCTGTGAGGGGCTGCTTGTGCAGCAGCCCCGTCAACGGTCCAAGAAAGCCAGCAGCACTGGCTTTGAATAACGGCAAAACGAGTTTGGTGAGTCTTTGTTTTTATACTTTCAAAATCAATTTGGAAAAATTGATTTCCACTGATCGCTGATCGTTGACTGTTGGCCACTGATAGTGAAGGAGTGTTGCCCATAGCAACACCCCTTTCTGTTACATGCATCCTCCTTTTCTGTCAGACAAATGCTCCTTCAGCAGCTGGTTGATCTCGGATCTTTTTTTGCCCTGTTTTTCCATCTGTTTGATCAGCTTGTAGGCTTGGAACAGGAGGGAGGGGGCGATTTCGGAACTGAAGAAGCCGATGCCCATGTTCCAGGCCAGCTGTTCGAACACATCGTCCAGGGCCCGGGAATCTAGGCCATTGGCATAGGCCTTCAGCAGTTCCCGCATGGCCTGGCGCATCCGTCCGGCACCTACTGCATTGGCCAGGGAAAGCAGCAGCCGAATGTTGTAATCCAGGTAGCGTTTTTCGCTTTTCCAGGTCATATCCCAAAATTCCACCGCTAGTTCGCCCATTTTTTCGTCGATCATGGGATAATTGGCAATCACCGCCGGCCGTTCTGGGGCTTCTTCCGTGTTCCCTTTATTTTCGGTCCGGTAGAAATAGGCGTGGTATTCATTGTCGGCCTTTTTCTCGGTGGTATGTTCATAGCCCAGCATTTCCATCACTTCATAGAGGGGAATGGGTTCAAAGGTCTGGATCACTTCCAGCCCCTGGCCCACAGGGAGCTTGGCCGCCTGTTTTTTCAGGCCTTCCAGGAAATTCCCCGCAATGCCCCGCACGTCGACTCTTTTAAAGCTGCTGATTTTATCGTTCCATTCCAGATTTTTCATACCGATTCTCCTTCCGTTCGTTCCTGTTATCCCAGGTGATGTTACGTTCTTCGTCTTTCTGGAAACAATATAGCATGGAACAGGAAACTGGTATGTTGTTTTTACAACAAAAAAGATGGAGTATACCCTCACGGGAGGCCGGGACGGGTGTACCTCTGGCACGCCCTACCACGTCAGTGTCGGAGGGAAGGTGAAGTCGGGAGGAGCGGTTTTCATCGTATCCCCGATGAACGGGCCGGCTGTATGGCCGGCCCCTTACAGGGGTGGCGAACACAGAACCATCCGTTGTGATCGAACGACGAATCCATCGTACCTTCGTCCCAACGGTCCCTCGACAAACGCTGAACGTCCGACGCTGGACGAATCCCGCTCTTCACTCTGCCCTCTTCACTCTGCACTGCCTTCTCCCCACCCACGCCCCGGCGGCAGCGGCGGTGAGCATGGGGACTAGGGTGCGGATTGGGAAGCACAGGAGCATGATGGCGGTGGAGAGCAGGGGACGCCTGGACAGGTATCCGCAGGCCGCAGCGGTGGTGGCGGTGGCAGCGAAAAGGGCTCCGGCTCCGGTAACGGCTGCCAGCCCATACCCCAGGGACACGGCGCTGTACACAATGGGGAAGATGCTGCCCCCTTTCCAGCCGAAGGCCAGGCACAGGGCCGTTGTCAGCAGCTTGGTGACGGCGGTGAGAAAGAGCAGGGTCACCGGCAGCTGCTGCCAGGCGGCAGTCAGGGGAAGCAGACGGCCCCCGCCGCTGAACAGGTTATCCAGGTTCCAGAGCCCCAGCAGGGAGACAAAGGCCCCGGCCGTGAGACAGGACAGTATCCGGTTCCTGGCCAGGGAATGGGCCAGGGCATTGGCGCCTTTGGCAAACAGTTGATACAATTTTCCCAAGAGGATACCGCCGGCCGCAAAAAGGGGCATCCACTTCCATTCCGCCAGGCCCGCCCAACGACGCCACATCAGCTGGGGCAGTCCATGGCCTGGCCTGGCGGCAGAATGCAGCAGAAGAAGGGCCAGTACACCGCCCAGGACCCCAGCCCTATAGATGAGGACCTTCACCCGGTGCTGCTGTTTCGGATCAGGGAAAATCGGGGGAGGGGTTCCGGCAGGAGGACCTGCAGGGAAGGGGGCAAAGAATACAGCGAGGCCAGGCTGGCTGCCCAGCTGCACAAGCGCACGGACCTGGAAGACGATTTGGCGGATCCGATCCCTTACAGCGAAACACAGGGAGGTGATGATCCCTGTCAGCCCGGCTTCCGGGCCCAATGAACCTCCGGCAAAAAGAGGCAGCAGCACGGCGGTGAAAATGGCGGGCAGCCGGTGATAATCGTAGGTGCCGTCCCGTTTCACTTTGGCTATGACTTCGGCCATGGTGTCCGGGAGTATCCCAAATTTTTGCTGGAACAGACCCATGGCCAGCCCGCCGGTAAGACACAGGAACGGGATGTACCAGGAACCCGCTCCCAGGTGCTGGGGAAGGGTTTCCCAGAAAAATCCCATGCCCATTCCCAGGATCTTGAGGAAGGCCCAGACCAGGGCACCTCCTGCAGCTCCCAGCAAGAACACAGATAGGGCCAGGAAACCGGCCAATTTGTCTTTTTGGAACCTTGATAGATTCACAGCGGAAGCCTCCTTATACATACTTTACTTATAATTATAAAGCAAGCTCCACGGACAGAAAAGGGGGTGCTGCACGCTGTGGGCAGCACCCCCTTTTCTCACTTCAACGCTTCTGCAAATTCTTCCCCATACTTCCGGCATAGTTCCTGGCTGGCCTGGTCCGGGGCCCACTGGCACCGGAGCCCTTCGTTGACCACCTGGAACCCGGCCCCGCTGAGGAGCTCCGTAATCTGTTTCACGGCTTCCCCGCTCCAGCCGTAGCTGCCGAAGGCGGCGACTTTTTTATTCTTGAACTTCAGGCCCCGGATCATCTCCATGATGCCTCCGATGGAATACAGGAACCCGTAGTTGATGGTGGGGGAGCCCACCAGGATGGCTTTGGATTTGAACACTTCCGTCACGATGTCGTTTTTGTCATCCACCGCAGAGTTGTAGATCTTCACCGTCAGGGTGGGGTCCGCCTGCATCAAGCCTTCGGCGATGCATTCCGCCATCCGCCGGGTGGAATTCCACATGGTGTCGTAAATCAGGGTCACCTGGTTTTCTTGGTAATTCTGGGCCCATTCCTGATAGGCTTTGACGATCTGCAGCGGATCATCCCGCCAGATCACCCCGTGGCTGGGACAGATCATTGTCACCGGTACATCCATCTTGAGGATTTCGGCGATCTTCCGGATGACCATGGGGCTGTACAGGTTCAGGATGTTGGCGTAATACTTCATGGCTTCCCGGTACAGTTCGGCCTTGTCCACCGCATCATTGAACAGGGTTTCGCTGGCGTAATGCTGGCCGAAGCCGTCGTTGCTGAACAGGATGTTCTCTCCGGTCATATAGGTGAACATGGTGTCCGGCCAGTGGAGCATGGGGGCTTCGATGAACACCAGCTGGCTGCCCCCCAGGTCCAGGGTGTCCCCGGTCTTCACAGTGACGAAGTTCCAGTCCTGGTGGTACAGACCCCGGAGGATGGCTTCCCCTTTTTGGGTGCAGTAGATGGGGGTATCGGGGATTTCTCGCATGAGAGCCGGCAGGGCACCGCTGTGGTCGTTTTCATTGTGGTTCATCACGATATAATCAATGGCCTTCAGGTCGATCTCCTGTTTCAGGTTGGCCACAAATTCCTCATCAAAGGGCTTCCAGACCGTGTCCATTAGCACCGTTTTTTGATCCCCCCGGATCAGATAGGAATTATAGGAGGACCCTTTTTCCGTGGAGTATTCATGGCCATGGAACTCTGTCAGTTCCCAGTCGATTTTCCCAACCCAGGTGACTTTATCCGTAATTTTCTTTCCCATGTGAAACCTCTCCTTTGGCAGCAGCCTGTTTTTTCTATGGTTCAAGTATACCGTGGATAAGCGGGAAAATCCGTTGTCAGTACAACAATTGGGAGAGCAGTGACCAGCCGAGGGAGAATATGCGTTCAAAGAGTGTTGCGTGTGCAGCACTTTCCCTAGCATCTCTGGCCCATATGGGGTACAATACAAGTAATGCTGACCATTTGCCCGTGTCCAATTTTCTGCATCTGAAAGGTGGTATTTCCATGAAAATCAAACGTGTATTGGCCATCCATGACCTTTGTTCTTTTGGGCGCTGTTCCTTGACGGCGGCCATACCTGTGCTGTCCGCCATGGGGCACCAGGTCTGCCCGTTCCCTACGGCTCTGTACAGTAACAACCTGACCTACGGGAAGTTCGTTTCCCGGGATCTGACGGACCTGATGGCTCCATACCGGGACCAGTGGAAGGCCCTGGGGATTTCTTTCGATGCAGTGTACAGCGGGTTCCTGGCAGGACCGGATCAGGCGGCCCAGGTGATGGACGCCATTGAAGAATTTGCCGGGGAAGATCGTATCGCGGTGGTGGATCCGGCCATGGGGGATGACGGGAAGCTGTATCCGGTATTCGACGGAACCATGGTGGAAGCCATGAAGGAACTGGTGAGCCATGCTACCTTGATCACCCCCAATTATACGGAAGCCTGCCTCTTGACGGATATGCCCTGGAAGGAAGGAGCGCCTACGGATGACGAATTGGAAGCTCTCTGCGACAAGCTGCTGGCACTGGGACCCAAGCAGGTGGTGATCACCAGTGTACCCTGCGACGAGGGACATTTGAAGATTGTCAGCTCGGAACCCAGCCAGCTGTTCCCGGAAGCCTATGAAGTGAAGAAGCTGCCTTTTGCCACCTGCGGGACTGGGGATGTGTTCACCAGCACTCTGCTGGGCTATGTGCTCAACGGCCGGGATCTGAACCGGTGCGTCCAGGAAGCAGCGGACTATGTCAGTTACGTGATCGACACCACGATCAAAGCAGGCACCGATCCCAAAGAAGGGGTGGTGCTGGAAGGGTGCTTGTGGAAGCTGCTGTTCCCTCAGTCTAAGAACTGCACCACTTGTATGGCGTAAGGCGGCAGGGAGCAGGGGGCTGTTGCGCTTGCAACAGTCCCCTCTTTCGGGTTATAATGAAAGATAGTGAAAAAATGTTTGCTTTTGGTGGAATCCTACGGCCGTTGGGAGAAAGGGGGCGAGGAGGATGGAGTTCGTGAAAAAGACACCGGCGGAAAAAGAAGAAGCTTTCCGGCTGCTCCAGAAGCTGTATGCTTCTGAACCTATCAAACCCCGTGCCCCCAAAAAATCCCTGCCGGGACCGCTCCAAGAGATCCGGGCCATGGAAAAGGACGAAACGAACCGGTATGAAACGACTCCGGAACTGTTCGTCCGCCAGGGGAAGGCCACGGCCGATTACGAAGACGATACGGTATACGACCTGCCGGTGCTCCATTATTATCCTACCTATCGGGCGCTCACGGATCAGGAGCTGCGGGGATATTTCGGCTGGCGGACCCGCCTCCGGCATCAGGAACTGGAACGGACTTCCCTGACCTATGCCTTCCTATATATCTACGAGCTGCTGAACCAGATCGGGGTGAAGGATCCCCAGGACGGCTATGAGAAACTGAAGGCTTTCGGGGAAGCCTATGGCCAGTTGGATGACCGGATCCTGCCGTATCTTTACCAATGGCTCCGGGATTATGTGCTGTATTACCAGCTGGATCCGCAGCTACTGCCGGAAACCAAGCGGACCCGACAGGATGCGGCTTATCTGGTGCTGGATGGCTACAAAAAGGCATCGGATCAGGAATTGTTCGAGGCCTTGGATCTCTTTTCCACCTACCGTCTCTCCCGGTCCAAGCTGTATAAACAGCATCCGGATGACACTGTACGCCTGCTGGGCCGGATCTACCGGATGATCCAGGCCTACTGGGAATCCCACCGGAAGAAGTCTTTCCTTCGTGAACATGTGGGGGGACCGTCCTACGAATGGCTGGACCTTTTTGCCAATGCGGTATTCCTGCGTCAAGAAGATGGACGGGAATTCAAGGTGCAGGTGAATCCCCTCTGTATTTATCATGCCCGGAAAGGGAACTGGACCCTCCGGCACTATAATTACGCCGCCCCACAGCTCCGGAAACTGGGCAAACTGATGAAGACCTTGGATGGCCTGATCCGGGATGAACTGGATTTTCCTCAGCCCCTCCAGCAGCCCCTTTCCTATAAATGGCTGGCTAAATTGGTCCACCAGGCCGTGGAGGAAGACCGGCAGGAACAGCAGGAAGCAGAGAAACGGAAAGTAGTGTTCCACCTGGACCGGCTGGATACGATTCGTCAAGAGGCAGCCCTGACCCGGGAAAAGCTGATGACAGAAGAGGAACGGAGGGAGGAGGCCCTGCCTTCTTTGGAGGAAGGACCGGATGCTCCGCTTTGGGGAAAGGCTCCGGATCTGCCGGCCACCTCGCTGAAAGGGGCTGCTTCCAGGCAGGCTTCCGGGGAGCCCCCTTCCGGGCAGGCAGGACAGGGTCCAGCTGTAGGGCAAGGGCCCGCTGATCCGGCCCAGACAGACCGGCCCTGGGGCTTGACAGAAGACGAATATCACTATCTTCAGGACCTGCTTTACGGGGGAGATACTTCCTGGGCTCCGGCCAAAGGCCTGATGCTTTCTCTTTTGGCGGACGGCATCAATGAAAAATGTTATGGAGAATTCGGGGATACGGTCCTGGAAGCCGGGGACCCGCCCTCTGTCATAGAAGATTATCTGGAAGATCTGAAAGGAACGATAGCACCATGACCTTGAAAATACCTAAGCGGATCGCCCGCACCCTGATCAGTTCCCTGAAGGGGGGCGTGGTACCCCGGATCGGGCTGCCTTACATCACGGTAGGACGGAAGAATGAAATCGACGCCTTGCTCCATGATGTGGAAGTGATCGCCGAGGGGGGAGCCTCCTTCCGGTTCATCGTGGGCCGGTACGGCAGCGGGAAAAGCTTCCTGCTCCAGACCATCCGAAATTATGTGATGGAAAAAGATTTTGTGGTGGTGGATGCGGATCTTTCCCCAGAACGGCGGCTCCAGGGCACCAAGGGGCAGGGGCTGGCGACTTATCGGGAACTGGTCCGGAACATGGCCACCAAGACCCGGCCGGAAGGGGGCGCCCTGCCTCTGATCCTGGATCGGTGGATCAGCCAGGTCCAGCAGCAGGCCATGGCAGAGAGCGGCCTCCCTCTCACTGACGGTCGACTGGATGGATTGGTGGAACAGAAAATCGGGCAAGTGATCCACTCCCTGAACGAAATGGTCCACGGCTTCGACTTCGCCCGGCTGCTGACCCTCTACTACCGGTCCTACCGCCAAGGGGACGAAGCCGCCAAGGCCAAAGTCATCCAATGGTTCCGGGGGGAATTCCATACCAAGACGGAAGCCCGGCAGGAGCTGGGGGTGAATATCATCATCTCCGATGAAGAATGGTACGAATACCTGAAAATCTTCGCCCTGTTCCTGAAGCAGGCCGGGTATGCTGGGCTCCTGGTGTGCATCGATGAACTGGTGAACATCTACAAGATCCCTCACGCCATCACCCGGCAGTACAACTACGAAAAGATCCTCACCATGTACAACGATACCCTACAGGGGAAGGCCCACTACCTGGGCATCATCATGGGAGGCACCCCTCAGTGCATGGAAGATCCCCGGCGGGGGGTGTACAGCTATGAAGCGCTCCGCTCCCGGCTGGCGGAAGGCCATTTTGCTGGGGACCATAAGGACCTGCTGGCTCCGGTGATCCGGCTCCAGCCCCTGACCAGCGATGAAATGCTGGTGCTGGTGGAAAAACTGGCAGAGATCCACGGGGTGCTCTACGGGTATGCTCCCAAAGTGTCCCAGGAGGACCTGGTGGCCTTCGTCCGCATCGAATTCCAACGGATCGGGGCGGATTCCCACATCACCCCCCGGGAAGTGATCCGGGATTTCATCGAGGTGCTGGATATCCTGTACCAGCATCCGGAGCTGAAGGTGGCGGAACTGCTCCAGTCCGACAGTTTCCAATATGCGAAAAATGCCGTAGAAGGAGAAGAGACGGCGCCTGAATTTGCGGAATTCACCGTATAAAGGAAGGAAACCATGAGTATCTTCGACCGGTATACACCATTTGTCCAGGATTTCATCTACAGCCAGGGGTGGTCGGAACTGCGGCCCATCCAGGTGGCAGCCGGGGATGTGCTGTTGAATACGGACCAGAATCTCTTGCTTACAGCTTCCACTGCGTCGGGCAAGACGGAAGCGGCTTTCTTTCCCATCCTGTCCCTATTTGCCCAGGACCCCCCAAAAAGTGTGGGCTGCATCTATATCGGTCCTCTGAAGGCTCTGATCAATGACCAGTTCCTGCGGCTCCAGCCCCTGTGCGAAGAGGGGGGCATCCCGGTATGGCACTGGCACGGGGATGTATCCCAGTCCCATAAGGCCAAACTGTTGAAACACCCTTCCGGGATCCTCCAGATCACTCCGGAATCCCTGGAAGCCCTGCTGCTCCACAAGCATATGGCCATTCCCTGTCTCTTTGGGGACCTGCGGTTCGTGGTCATCGACGAAGTCCATTCCCTGCTCCGAGGAGACCGGGGCGGGCAGACCCTGTGCCTGATCCAGCGGCTGTCTCGGCTAGCTGGGGTGAATCCCCGGCGGATCGGTCTTTCCGCCACTTTGGGGGATCCGGAAAAGGTAGGAGCTTTTCTCAGCCTGGGGACGGGACGGAAGACGTTGATTCCCCAGGTGAATGCTCATGTACGGTAAGGAAGCAAGCAACCGAAAACAAGAGATAGACCGCCAGCACTACACTATTCCGAACCAAAGACCAAAAGATAAGCATTGTGGGAAAATCTAAACTTTTGGATTTTCCTAC
>NZ_JBQOUY010000035.1:0-17988 GCF_052216985.1 Acidaminococcus nyctereutis | reverse complement strand
AGCTGAGTTTTGGGGGGAAGGGGGAAGTATACCCTTTTTCTCTTGCCTTTTACTGCCAGGAGTAAAAAGAGACAACAAAAAAGGAGCTGTGAAGAAATGAATCCTCATTTCTTCACAGCTCCTTTTTTTTATTTCTTCCCATGACACATGCCGCAGCTTCCACAGTCGCAGCCGCAGGAACTTTTTCCTGCCTTGTGATCTTTGATCATCTTGCGGATCACCGCCGCCACAATGAGGAAGAGCACCAGTCCCACAACAAAAGTACCCATAATCAATTCTCCTTTTTATGCAAAGACAGGCCTTTGGGCCTGCCTTCCAACGGCCGCTGACCGTTGACAGCTGACCGTTGACCAAATGGGGGCGTATTCTGCGCCCCCATTATTATACCTTATTCCGCTGCATTCGCCGCGTCTTTGATCTGGATTTCTCCATTGTATTTGGGAGCCGGACGGAAGAGCAGGTAAACCATGATGGCCAGGATCACACAGGCGGCTGCCGTGCCCAGGGTGAAGACCCCGGTGGAAATGAAGCTGCCGAACTGGTAGAACAGCAGGGCCATGCAGTAGGCGAAGCCGCACTGGTAGCCGATGGCGATCAGGGTCCAGCGGCCGTTGTTCATTTCCCGTTTGATGGCGCCCATGGCAGCCACACAGGGAGCGCACAGCAGGTTGAACACCAGGAAGGAGTAGGCGCTGAGCACGGAGAACTCCTGGGCAAAGGTGCCCCAGAATTCCTGGCCGTCTTCGGCGGCATCTGCCAGCCCGTACAGGATCCCGAAGGTACCCACCAGGTTTTCCTTGGCAATCAGGCCGGTGAAGGCAGCCACGGCCGCTTTCCAGTCACCCCAGCCCAGAGGCGCGAAGAGCCAGGCCACTTTGGTGCCGATGAAGGCCAGGATACTTTCGTTCAGGGCATCTTCATCCAGCATGGTGAAGGCACCGTCATCCCAGCCGAAGCTGGACAGGAACCATACCAGGATGGTGGACAGCAGGATTACCGTACCGGCCTTCTTGATGAAGGAGGAGCTCCGTTCCCACACGCTCCGGCCGATGTTGCCCAGGGTGGGCATATGGTAGGGAGGCAGTTCCATGACGAAGGGGGCCGGATCCCCGGCAAACAGCTTGGTTTTTTTCAGGATGATCCCAGAAATGATGATGGAGAAGATCCCCACAAAGTAAGCGGAGGGAGCCACCCACCATTCTCCGTGGAAGTAGGCCCCTGCAATCAGGGCGATGATGGGCATCTTGGCGGAGCAGGGAATCATGGTGGTGGTCATGATGGTCATCCGCCGGTCAGATTCGTTTTCAATGGTACGGGAAGCCATGATCCCGGGCACGCCGCAGCCGGAGCCGATCAGCATGGGGATGAAGGATTTCCCGGACAGGCCGAACTTCCGGAAAGCCCGGTCCAGGATGAAAGCGATACGGGCCATGTAGCCGCAGGCTTCCAGGAAGGCCAGGAAAATGAACAGCACCACCATCTGGGGTACAAAACCCAGTACGGCGCCCACACCGGAAATGATCCCATCCACGATCAGGCCGTCCAGCCAGTCAGCCACTTCCAGGCTTTCCATTAAATCATGGGCGGCGGGGATGATCATCTCTCCGAACAGGGTGTCATTGACCCAGTCCGTAGCGTCCGTCCCGATGGTGGTCACCGATACATAATAGACCAGGAACATGATGGCGGCAAAAATGGGGAGGGCCAGCCACCGGTTGGTGACGATCTTGTCAATCTTGTCGGAGGTGGTCAGTTTTCCTTTGCTCTTTTTGATGTTGCACTCATGGATGATGGAACTGATGTATTTGTACCGTTCGTTGGTGATGATGCTTTCCGCATCGTCATCCATTTCCTGTTCCACTGCTTCGATGTCCCCATCAATGTGGTCGATGACCGACTGGGGCAGCTTCAGGGCGGCCCGGACTTTTTCGTCCCGTTCGAACAGTTTGATGCCGTACCACCGTTCCTGATGGGCAGGGAGCATTCCCTGAGTGGCTTCTTCAATGTGGGCCAGAGCGTGTTCCACCGGCCCGTCGAAGGAATGTTTGGCCACCATTACCTGCTGGTTCTTGGCCACTTTGGCCGCCAGGTCCGCGGCTTCCTTGATGCCTTCTCCCGTACGGGCGGAGATTTCGATCACCTGACAGCCCATTTTCTGGGATAATTTTTGGATGTTGATGATGTCCCCGTTTTTCCGGACCATATCCATCATGTTTACCGCCATCACCATGGGGATTCCCAGTTCAGCCAGCTGGGTGCTCAGGTACAGGTTCCGTTCCAGGTTGGTCCCGTCCACGATGTTCAGGATGGCGTCCGGCCGTTCCTTGACCAGATAGGTCCGGGACACCACTTCTTCCAGGGTGTAGGGGGAAAGAGAGTAGATGCCGGGCAGGTCCTGGATGATTACATCCGGATGGCCCATCAGTTTCCCTTCTTTTTTTTCAACTGTTACCCCGGGCCAGTTGCCCACGAACTGGTTAGATCCGGTCAGGGCATTGAACAGGGTGGTCTTGCCAGTATTGGGGTTGCCGGCAAGGGCAATCTTGAATTCCATAAATCGTTACCTTCTTTCCCATCGTTTACTGATTTTAAAAAAAGTTAGAAAAAACTAATGCATGGGTGAAAAATTACAGCTCCTTCACTTCCACCATTTCCGCATCGGCTTTCCGCAGGGACAGCTCATAGCCCCGCAAGTTGATTTCCACCGGGTCTCCCAGAGGAGCCACTTTCCGGATATGCACCGGGGTGCCCTTGGTAAGACCCATATCCATGATCCGGCGCTTGATGGCTCCAGTGCCATGGAGTTTCACCACTTCGTAATCCTTGCCCGTCTGGGCGTCTTTCAATGTGTTCATCATATGACCTCCTGCTGTTACTGTACGGTGATCTTGGCAGCCATTTCCATACTGACGGCCACCCGGGATTCCCGGATGTTCAGGATCAGCCCGCTAGGGGTGTGCTGGACAATGGAAATCTCCGCGCCCTGGGTGATGCCCAGGTTTTCCAGATGGGTCCGCACTTTGGGGGACCCGCCTACCCGCAGGACAACCAGGGTCCTGCCTTCGTCGGCAAATGATAAGGGCATGCTGCTACCTCTTTTCCCTGAAGTTCATAAAAGCAAATCTTTACTTGGAATATGTTAGCACACACTAACAAGAGAGTCAACAGGTTTGGCGAAAAAAGGGGGATGTGGAAAAACCATACCCCGGTCGCGACCCGCGACGTTTAAGCCATCTGTTCTTTTTCTATAGGATGATAAGAGAAAATCGGTTGGAATTTGCAAAACTGGATCTTCAGTCTGCACTAACAAGCCCGCGACTCACGACTCGCGACTCATGACCGAAAGGGGCTGTGAAAAAATGAAAAATCATTTTTTCACAGCCCCTTTCTTACTTGTCCGGATGCATCTTTTTTTCTGTAAAGGCCTTCAATCCGTTGAGGCCGGCCAGGAACACCCCGCCCATCAGGAACCAGAAAAGATGGAAGGTTTCCCAGGTCATGGCTGGCTGGGGGACCTTCAGGGTAGTGGGACCCTGGGCGATGGCGTACAGGGAACCGATCATCAGTCCTAGGATGAAGTACACCATGGCAGCCCGGTGGTTGTCTAGGGCATTCTTCACCAGCTTGATGATTCCCACGATTCCGGTGAGCACCCCGAACCCGAAAATACACAGCACCGGGAAATAGGACAGATTCATGTGGAGGAATTCCTTGATGGCGCTGATGATGGGCACGTACAGCCCGAAGATCAGCAGCATGGTGGACCCGGAGATCCCCGGCAGCACCATGGCGCAGATAGCGATCATGGCACAGACGAAGATGTATCCTCCCAGGAGAGGGGTCAGGTGGGAGATTTCCACATTGGTCCCCTGGCCGCCGGTGGGGTTCATCGCCGCGATCACCAGCACCAGCACGATCCCCAGCACCAGGAACAGGAGCCGGCTGACACGGCGGAGGCATTCCTTCTCTTCCCGGATAATGAGAGGAAGGGAAAAAATGGAAAAGCCCAGGAACAAGGAACTGAGTTCGTAGATCCGGCTGGTGAAGAGACTGGAGATCACCAGCACCGAAGAACCCATGCCGATGAACCAGCCCATCCCCAGCTTGGCCAGGAAACGGATGCCCTCCTGTTTCAGCTCCCGGCTGCCGTGGGTGAGCACGTACAGGGAACTGATGAATTCATCATAGAAGCCCAGTACAAAAGCGATGGTACCACCGGAAACCCCGGGAACGCTGTCGGCCAGGGCCATGCAGAAACCCCGGACCATATTCAGGAACAGATCCATAGATGTTCATCCTTTCTTGGGGCCGTGCCCCTCCATCTCTTGCTCAATATTATAAAAATCGGGTTTAAACAATTCCAAAACAAACAGGAAAAAAATCAGGAAGATTTGTGTTATAATGATTCATCGGACTGGATGTTCCTGCCAGTCCTGACAGTAATTCCTAATTATATCGTATTTCAGGAGAAAATAGAATAGCGGAGGAAATCTCTTTTCCGATGCAAGGGAGGGAAAAGCTTGGATAGAAGCGAACTAAAACTGAAACTCATGGAATTTGCCGCCCAAGGGTACCAGGTACCCCGGATGGACATGATCAAGACCCCGGAACAGATCGAAGGGATCCGGAAAGCCGGCAAGGTGAATTCGGAAGTGTTGGATGCGGTGGAAAAGAACATCAAGGTGGGGATGACTACCGATGACATCAATACCATCGTGTACGATACCACCCTGAAGCTGAAGGCCATCCCGGCCTGTCTGAACTATGAGGGATTCCCTAAATCCGTGTGTACTTCTGTGAATGATGTAATCTGCCACGGGATACCGGATCCCCATCAGGTGCTGAAAAGCGGGGATATCGTCAATGTGGATGCCACTACCATCTATGATGGATACGTAGGAGATGCCTCCCGGATGTTCATGCTGGGCCGGGTGCCTGCGGAACGGAAGAACCTGGTGGGCATCACCAAAGAATGCCTGAAACGGGGCATGGAAAACGCCGTGGGCTGGAAGAACACCCTGGGGGATATCGGGGCGGCCATCCAGAATTTTGCTCAGAAGCACGGCTGCAGCGTGGTCCGGGAATTCGGCGGCCACGGGGTAGGGTTGGAAATGCATGAAGACCCCTTTGTGTCCCATGTGGGGAAACGGAAAACCGGCATGCTGCTGGTGCCGGGGATGGTGATCACCATCGAGCCTATGATCAACGCCGGCAGCCCGGAATTGTGGATTGATGAAATCAACGGCTGGACGGTCCATACGGCCGACGGCAAAGACAGCGCCCAGTGGGAACATACCCTTCTCATCACGGAAGGGGAACCGGAAGTATTAAGCTGGTAAGCAATCAAAAAACGAAAGGATGGACAAAAATGACATTCATGGACCTGGCCAAAGCCAGATATTCTGTACGGAAATTCAGCGACAGACCTATTGAACAAGAGAAAATGGACGCTATTTTGGAAGCGGGGCGGATCGCTCCTACTGGCCACAACTACCAGCCCTACCGGGTGTATGTGCTCCAGAGCCTAGAAGCTCTGGCAAAGATCCGGGGCTTGACCCGGTGCGCCTTCAATGCCCCGGTGGTTCTCATGGTCACCGTCCGGAAGGACGAGGAATGGGTGAACCCCTTTGAACATGGAATCCGGGCCGGGGAGCAGGATGCCAGCATTGTGGCCACCCATATGATGCTGGAAGCCTGGGAACAGGGCATCGGGTCCTGCTGGGTGAACTACTTCCCGGTGACTCAGACCGCTGACGCTTTCGGCCTGGAACTGAACGAAGTGCCCCTGCTGCTGCTGCCCCTGGGCTACGCCGCAGAAGGAGTCAAACCTGCTCATCTCCACACGGAACGGAGAAGCAACGAAGAATTGGTAAAAGTACTGTAAGAAAAACGAGGCTGCTGCACGGGTGTGTTTTCCACACGTGCAGCAGCCTTTTTGTGGAGGCATTCTGACGGTGTCCGTTGCCGGATCCCATGCCGATATGTTATACTGTCCACGGTGTTGTCTATACGGTAGGCGGTCAAATCTTGCCCCAGAGATGGGGTGGTGCCCTATGACGAAATACGATTTTTTTACCTTTTTTGGTAATCCTCTTCGTAATTATCGTTGCAATTCGGGCATAAAGAAATCCGCCTCCAGCTTCCAACAGTAGGCGGATTTCTTTCCATATACTGCTATGGGGCTGACCGTCACCAGACAGCACCATTTGTATTTTCATTATAACACAGTTACAGGGGATTGCAAGAGAGGTATATAAGGGGGGGCATAAGAAAACCCGCCGTCGGCTCCAAACGATAGGCGGGTTTTCTTAAACCTTCTAACAACGGGGCTGACCAAATGGACAGCTTCTTTTTCATTGTATCACAGGTCCCTGAGATTGACCACCTTCTCATACAGCCACACGGCTCTCCCATCCTGGGTAATCCGGTCGTCGTGGAGATGGCCGAAGAACCAGCGGTGGTAGGTGAGATGGCTTTCCAGCTTTTCCAGCTTCCGGGCCACCGGGCATTTGTCGACCAGGTGGGCCATCATCCGCATACCGCCCTGGATTTTCCAGCGGGTGGGGGCCGTGTGGGTCACCACGTAGTCCACCTTCCATCCGGCCCGGTCCAAGGTGTTCCAGGCGTGCTGCCATTCCGCTTCGGAAGGGATTTCTTCCGGCCACCAGGAGATGCCTTCTCTCCGCATCCAACGGTCCGTGCTCATGGCTCCGCCCATGGTGAAGAAGGTATGGCCTTCCAGGGTGAACAGCTCCCCACGCATCATGATGGTTTCCTTTCATGGGTTCAGGTTATTGGTCTCACGCCAAAGGATACCATTTGCCGGGGACAAATGGACATGAGCTTGCAGTCTCTAGTCACTAGTCTCCAGCCGATGGAAGGAACCCGCGGGACGAGTTCTTGGGAATATACGAAAACCGGAGGCCGGGAAGGGCGGGCCTGCGGCTCGCTCCGACAGTGTCTTTGTCGGACAAACGATGAACGACTCACGACAAACGACAAAATCCAAAAAAGCCGCCACCCGAAGGTGACGGCTGTCCTCTTTAAATATGGTCGGGGCGACAGGATTCGAACCTGCGGCCTCTTAGTCCCGAACCAAGCGCGCTACCAAACTGCGCTACGCCCCGACAACACAAATAGATTATAGAGGTTCAGTGGGTTTTTGTCAACTGTTCTTTGCCAAATTCCGGAAAAATCTTCAGCCGGATCTCAAAGGGCCGTTCCCAGGGCAGGTTCACGGCGAACTGGGCGTCCCGGAACCAGTAGGCGGCCTTTCCGTCCTGGTAATAGGGGAACTGGCGGCAGTACCACAGGAAGATCTGGTGGTAGATCCCCAGTTCCCGGGACAGGTAGCAGGTGGCAGCATTGGGGTAGTCTCCACCTTTTTCCGGGGCTACACCATTCAGATCCTGGAGTTCGGCCATATGGGGACGGATCAGCTTCTGGTAGGCCCAGTCGTCCAGGAAGCGGGCATAATTGAACCGGAAATTGGCACTGAACAGGGCTGGCAGCTGGTCTTTGGGCAGCCTCTGGGCCTGGCCGGACACGATGGCCCCCTGGGCCACTGCCGTGCCGATGGCGTTGGAAGCAGTGTTCCAGCCGGAATAGGCCAGCAGCCGGGGAAGGGGCGTCCCGTTGGCCATTAGGTGGGGCAGGATGCAGTCTCCGGCGGAAAAACGGGTGGACAGATCTACCAAGGCCACGGGTTTTTGGTCCATCAGGTCCTTGATCTCCTGGGCGATGGCCGTATAGGCTTCCGGTTCTTCACTGCCGCAGTGGATGTACAGGACGAAATCGGCTTCTTCCAGGGAAGCGGTGGCAATGCCGTTGGCAAGCTGGATCTTTTCTGCGGCGATCTGGCCCAGGGTCAAGGGAACGAAGTGGAGGGTGTAGTCCTTCATCTTCTCTGCTCCGTAGAGGACTTTGATCTTGGGACGGTAGCCGGTGCGCCGGCTGTAGATCCGGGCGGCGGCCAGGGTCCCTAGTTCGTCCGCTCCCTGGGAGGTGTAGATGGGCGGGTGCAGATCGTAGGACTGGGGGTAGGCCGCTGCATTCAGCCGGTTGTAGTTGGAAAGGCCGTAGGGATGGGCATCGTCCTGGCCGATCACCAGGTCCGTCAAATTCTCTTCTGTGACAAACTGGACCAGTTCCTGGTTGAACCGGTCGTTATCCCGGTACAAGGTGATGTATTTCCACTTCAGGTCCATGGGGATCAGGGCTTTGACTTCTTCGTACATTTCCCGGTCATAGGGCAGTCCCCGGATCTTTTTGTCCATATTGATGGTCCAGGTCATGAGATGCCACTGGTACCACCGGTCCGGCAGTACATGATCGCTGATCAGGAGCCGGGGAATGATGGAATACAGGTAGAACTGCTTGTTCGGGTTATCTTCTTTCAGCTCTTCCAGGTAGGTGAAGAAATCGCCCGCTTTCTGGTCCGTGAGAGGTTCCATCCGGGAATGGAGGAGCCCGCCGAAAAGCAAGAGGTCGGTGGAAAGGAGAGCGCCCCGCTGTTGGGGCAGGATGCCGGTCAGCCAGTCCTTCAGTTCCGGGATACGGGCGGGCTCATCGTACCAGTCCATCAAAGCATTGGGGGGAGCCGTGAAATGGATGCCTCCCAGAGCCCCCAGTTCCTCGGTGAAATCCCGGCAGGGAGGCCGGTTATCCAGGGGCAGAAGGGCCCAGTTCTCCGCTGTAGGTACGGGGCCTGGCGAAAAATCAGCCCCTCTGGGTGCCAGAGTATGGTACAATACACCTGCGGCAGCGATGCAGCCCAGGGCGAAAGCCAGGAGGGGTTTCTTTTGCACAGCAGGGACTCTCCTTTCATAGAATGATAAACTATATTATAACGTACGGAAGAGGTTTTGTGTATGCGGATCATTACGGGAAAAGCCAGAGGACTGAAACTGGTGACCCCAAAGAATTATCTGGTGCGTCCTACGGCAGACCGGGTGAAGGAAGCTCTGTTCAACATCATCCAGTCCAGGATCCCTGGCAGTTCTGTGCTGGATGCCTTTGCGGGCACGGGAAACCTGGGGCTGGAAGCCTGGAGCCGGGGAGCGGAACAGATTGTCTATTTCGACAAGAGCCGGGAGAGTCTGAAACTGGTCCGGGCCAATGTGGAGAAGGCACGGGCTGGGGAAGCGGTGACCCTGATCCATACGGATGCGGTGAACGGGCTGGCTATGATGGCCCAACAGGGAAAGCAGTTCGATGTGATCTTTTCGGATCCTCCCTATGACAAGGGGCTGAACCAGAAGGTGGTGGAGGCTTTGTCCAAATGGCCGGTACTGAAGCCGGGCGGGCTCCTGGTGCTGGAACATTCCCTGGCAGAAGAACCGGCCCAGTACCTGCCGGAAGGGACGGGTTTCCGGCAGGAAAAGTACGGAGATACGAAAATCTCCTTAATAGTGTGGAAAAGCTGAATTGTTTTTGTTATAATGATACGTAGCAAATCTGCTTCTTTTGGAGGTACAACGTGCGTAAAGCTGTATGTCCGGGCAGCTTCGACCCGGTTACCATGGGACATCTGGATATTTTTGAACGGGCCAGCAGGATGTTCGATGAACTGATCATCAGCGTCTTTGTGAATCCTACGAAAGACAAGGCCATGTTTTCCATGGAAGAGAGGGTCGCCATGATCCGAAAGGCTACGGCGCACATCCCCAATGTGCGGGTAACCTGTTTTTCCGGTCTGCTGAATGAATTCTGTGAACAGGAGGGCGCGAAATTCATCGTACGGGGGCTGCGGGCTTTTACGGATTTCGAATATGAATTCCAGCGGGCCCTGCTCATGAAGGAAATCGATGAACGTCTGGAAACGGTGTTCATCATGACCAATGCCAAGTATTCCTATCTCAGTTCTTCCGGAGTACGGGAAATGGTCTATTTTGGCGGTGATATCACTGGATTCGTCCCGGACTGCATCCGGGCGGAGGTCATGCAACGGGGAGATTCCTCGAACAGGAAGACTGAATACAAAAAGGAAGGATAGATGGTCATGGAATTAGATAAGATCTTGGACGAAATGGAAAGCATTCTGTCGGATGGTTGGAGAGTCCCTCTTGTCAACAAAGTGGTAATCGATGAGAATGAGATCACCATGGTGATGGACAAGCTGAGAGCCGCTGTGCCCTTGGAAGTGAAACGGGCCCATGACCTGCTGGAAGAACAGAAGAACATCATCGATAAATCCCGTGCTGAAGCGGATCATATCGTGGAACAGGCCCATGCGGAAGGCGGACGGATCGTAGATCTGGCCAAGGCGGAAGCAGACCGTCTGGTGCGCCAGGAAGAAGTGGTGAAGGCTGCCGAAGAAAAGGCCAATGGCATTATCGCCACCACTCAGCAGTACGACCGAGATATGCGGGCAGCGGCCGATGCCTATGCGGAAAAGCTCCACAGTGAATCCATGCAGTATGCTATGGATGTATTCAATTATCTGGAAGAAAACCTGACCAAGACCCTGAGTGCTGTGAAGGATAACGGGAACGCCCTGAAATCCTCTTATGATGCGGACCATCAGCTGAATGCAGGGAACGGCGAAGAAAAGAAATAAAGGAAGAAGACAAAAAAGGGGTGTTGCACGTGACCTGTGCAACACCCCCTTCGACTTCAACAGATGCTGACAAAAAAGAAGACGCTGCACAATCCGCGCAGTGTCTTCTCGATCTTTTTAAATGGTGGAACTAACTGGACTCGAACCAGTGCCCCCCACGATGTCAACGTGATACTCTAACCATCTGAGCTATAGTTCCATAAGCAACAATGTTATTCTAAACGATTGTGGGATTTTTGTCAATAGGGTTTCCTGTTTCTTTTTTTTCGGGGAAACGATATAATGGAGAGGACAGTCAATCAATCCTTGGAGAAGTAGGAGGAATGGAGTTTGTCTGAAGTGACGGAAAAACGGTTTGCTTTCCAGGATGCCCGAGAAATGGTGGCAGTCCTGGGGGAGACGGATGAATACCTGAGACAGATGCAAAAGAGCCTGGGCTGCCAGCTGATCCCCCGGGGCAACGAACTGATCGCCCAGGGAAAAGAACAGGATGTGGAACTGGCCGGGAAACTGATCCAGGAACTGCTCTACCTGTATCGGCAGGGGCTGCCGGTAACGGCCCATGATGTGAAATACAGCCTGAAACTGGTGCTGGAGGGGCAGGAGGAGCAGCTGCACCGGCTCTTTACGGATACAGTTCTGACCACGGTGCGGGGCCGGCAAGTGAAGGCCAAGACCCTGGGCCAGATGCGCTACCTGAAGACCATTGCCCAAAATGATATCACTATCGCCATCGGGCCGGCAGGGACGGGGAAAACGTATCTAGCGGTGGCCATGGCGGTGAAAGCCCTGAAGAACAAGGAAGTGGAACGGATCATCCTCACTCGTCCGGCGGTGGAAGCGGGGGAAAAGCTGGGCTTCCTGCCCGGCGACCTCCAGGAAAAAGTGGACCCCTATCTCCGGCCCTTGTACGATGCCCTGTACGAAATGCTGGGGATGGAAGCTTTCCAGAAGAATCTCCAGCGGGGCATCATCGAAGTAGCACCCCTGGCCTATATGCGGGGCAGGACACTGAACGATGCCTTCATCATCCTGGATGAAGCCCAGAACACTACGGCAGAACAGATGCGGATGGCCCTGACCCGGTTCGGGTTCGGTTCCAAGCTGGTGGTCACCGGGGATGCCACCCAGGTGGATCTGCCCAGCGGCCGCCAGTCCGGCCTGGTGAATGCGGCGCAGGTACTCCGGGGTGTACCAGGGATCGGGATCGTTTCTTTTTCAGAACACGATGTAGTCCGCCATGAAATCGTAGGAGCCATTATCAAGGCCTATGAGAAATACGACCGGGCCCAAAAAGAGCACCGGACGGCAGGGGACGGAAAACACAAAGGAGCAGAACAATGATCGTTACGTTGGAAAATAACCAGACGGAAATCACCATTCCGGAAGAATTGGAAGAAACCCTGAAAAAGGCCATGGAGATCGTGGCCCGGAAGGAAGGGCTGAGACCCAATACGGAAGTGGATATCACCATTGTGGATAATGAGGAGATCCACACCTTGAACCGGGACTACCGGGATATCGACCGGCCTACGGACGTGCTCTCTTTTGCCCTGGACGAAGGGGATGAAGAACCGGAGGTAGAAGATGACGAAGCGGAGCACTTGCTGGGGGATGTGATTATCTCTGCCCCCCGGGCGGTGGAACAGGGAGAGGAATTCGGCCACGGGCTGACCCGGGAAATGACCTATCTGGCGGTCCATGGCATGCTCCACCTGCTGGGCTACGACCATATGGAAGAGGCGGATAAGAAAATCATGCGGGCCCGGGAAGAGGAAATCCTCCGGGAACTGGACCTGGCGGAGGAAAAGTATGGCGGCTGAACTGGACCGGGAACTGTATGAAGCGGCTTGCCGGGCTCGGAAAGATTCCTACAGCCCCTATTCCCATTTTGCCGTGGGGGCGGCGGTCCGGGCCATGGACGGTCGGATCTTTACCGGCTGCAATATCGAAAATGCTTCCTACGGCCTGAGCCTGTGCGCGGAACGGTGCGCTATCTTTGCCGGGGTGAAGGAAGGAGTCCGGGCCTTCACCGCTCTGTGTGTCACGGCGGATACCTCGGAGCCGGTCTCGCCCTGCGGGGCCTGCCGCCAGGTGATGGCGGAGTTTGCCATTCCCCGGATCTTTTTGACCAATCTCCGAGGAGCGTGGAAAGAAATGACAGGGGCAGAACTGCTGCCCTATTCGTTCAAGTTATAAGAGAAGAGGGAATCATGGAAGAACAGAACAGCAAACAGCATCGTTCAGGCTTTGTGGCCATCGTGGGACGGCCCAATGCGGGCAAATCCACCCTGGTGAACCAGCTGGTAGGGGAAAAGGTGGCCATCATTTCGGACCGGCCCCAGACCACCCGGAACCGGATCCTGAGCATCCTGACCACAGAGGAAGCCCAGATCGTGTTCCTGGATACCCCTGGGCTCCATAAGCCTCAGGACAAGCTGGGAGAACACATGGTCCAGGCGGCCGTCAATGCCCTCAAAGAAGTGGATGTGGTGCTCTTTGTAGTGGATGCTTCTGAAAAACGGGGCAAGGGAGAACAGGTGATCCTGGACCGGCTGAAAGAGGAATGCAGCGTCCCCGTCATCCTGGTCCTGAACAAAATCGACCAGCTGTCGGATAAGGCCGTGTTGCTGCCCATGATCGACCGGTTCAGGAAGGAATATCCCTTCCGCGGCGTGCTGACCCTTTCTGCCCTGGAAGATGAGGATTTTACCCCGCTGCTCCAGGAAATCATCCAATGCCTGCCGGAAGGGCCCAACTTCTATCCCGAAGACATGTACACGGATCAGACGGAGCGGGTCATGGCGGCGGAAACCATCCGGGAGAAGGTCCTCCAGCTGACCCGGGACGAGGTGCCCCATGCGGTGGCAGTCCAGGTGCAGGAGATGAAAGACCGGCCCAACGGCATGGTGTATGTGCGGGCGGATATCTTTGTGGAACGGGATTCCCAGAAGGCCATCCTGATCGGGGCCAAAGGGAAGATGCTGAAGGAGATCAGCCAGCGGGCCCGGACGGATCTGGAAGCCTTCCTGGGCTGCCGGGTGTACTTGGAACTTTGGGTGAAGGTTCGACCTAAGTGGCGGGAAAAAGAAGGGGACCTGAAACGACTGGGCCTGGCTGGGGAACGGCCCCAGTACTGAGACATATTGACCGGGTACAGGCGAAAAGTGTATAATTTCAAGGTATAACTGTCTGGGATCTACCCAGCAAACTGATCAAAGGAGAGATGTCCTATAGACGCGGGACCTGCGCTTGGGCGCATATTGAAACCAATCCTATATCCTTTTGCTTTTGTGTTCTGGCATGTGGGGGAAGCCCTCTACCATTTCATGGGCGTGGAACCGACACACCAGGGGACTAGCCATTCGGAGGATGATATCCGGAAGATGGTCAGTGCCAGTGAAAAGGGCGGTAGCATCGACCCGGTGGAGAGCCGTCTCATCGACAATGTGTTCGATTTTGCCGACCGGGTGGCCCGGGAAGTGATGGTGCCCCGGCAGGACATGGTATGTCTGTTCGTGGATGACCCCATCGAGGAAAACATGAAAGTCATACGGGAGTCGGGGCATACCCGGTATCCTCTCTGTGAAGAAGATCGGGATCATATCCTGGGAATGGTCCATATCCGGGAGTTCATGAATGCAGATTACAAGGAGCCTGGGTTCGACCTCCGGTCCATCATGCGGGAAATCGATGTGGTGCCGGAAAGTATGTCCATTGCCAAGATCCTCCAGCTGATGCAGCACAAGCATGTGCAGATGGCGGCGGTGGCAGACGAATACGGGGGCACGGCTGGCCTGGTGACCATGGAAGACCTGCTGGAAGAAATCGTAGGGGATATCCAGGATGAGCATGATTCGGATATGCCGGAAATCAACAAGATGCCCGACGGATCCTATGTGTTCGATGGCCTGGTGCTCCTGGACGAAGTGTCGGAGATCATGGGGATCCAGTTCGATGATCCGGAAGAAGACACCATCGGGGGCTATGTGTTCGGCCTCATCGGCCGGCAGCCAGTGGTGGGGGACAGCGTGGAGGAAAACGGCTGTAAATTCGAAGTGCTGGATTCCACCGGGTTCCGGGTGCTCCGGGTCCGGGTGATCCCCCTGAAAAAAGAAAAGAAGGAAGCGGCTGGCCATGAGCAGTGAAGTGTTCCAAGACGAAGCGGTGATCCTCCGAGTGAAAAACTGGCAGACTGCGGACAAATACGCAGTCTGCTTTTGTCGTGGACACGGAAAGATCCCTTTTGTAGCCTATGGGGCGGCCTATCCTCGGAGTCAGAGCGGCCGGCTGGTCCAGCCTTTCGCCCATCTCCAGGTGACCTTGAACCCGGGCCGGAAGGTGGCTTCTCTCCGGAGCTGCGAGAGCCTGGAGATGCCACTTCCCATGGGTTGGGAAAACCTTGCCTACGGGGCCATCATCGGGGAGGCGGCGGAGAATCTCCTGGGAGAAGGGGAACCCCAGGAAGAGGTGTTCCAGCTGCTCCTGGAAGCATTCCGGCTGCTGGGGAAACGGAACCGGCGGCTGGTCACCGACAGTACCCTGCTGAAGCTGCTGGCCCTGTGCGGGCTGAATCCCATCCTGGACCAGTGCACCAGCTGCGGGGAGCCGGTGACGGAAGACGGGTATTTCAGCCTGGTCCAGGGGGGCTTCCTGTGCAAAAAATGTGCCATAGGGGATGAACTGCCCTTTACGGTGCCCACCCGGGATCTGATGGCCCAGCTGCTCCAACTGGATCTGGCGGCACCTCCGGATTTTACGGTGCGGGGCAGGGAGCTGATGGCCCTGGAAAAGATCCTTTACCAGTTCATCCTCTACCAGACGGACCGGCCTCTGCGGAGCCTGGGATTTTTGGCGAAAATGGAGAGTACTGCCCATGGATAACCTGCAGCTGAGCAAACTGATCCTCCGGCAGCGGAAGGATCTGATCTTCTGGCTGGTGCTGCTGGGAAACACCTTGACCACTTTCGCGACTCCGGCGGTGGACTGGTATTTTCCCCTGAAGCTGGTGCTGCTGTTCTGGGTGGGGTCCGGGGTGTGGCTGGCCCTGCCGGTCATCGAACGGCTGAAGAAGCGGGAAAGGGCCTGGCATCTGGCCACTTTGGCCTTGGTACTGGGCTGCCTGTACCTGTTCCCGGCGGCCTGGCCTTTGAAAGTGGAATATCCCTTGCTGGAACTTTGGTTCCTTTTGACGGTGCCCTGTACCTGGTACAGTGTTTGGCATTTTTTCGGCTGGCGGAAGATGAGCCAGCCCCGGGGCATCCTGTGGACCCTGTGGCCGGTACTGCAGACCATCGGAGCCCTGTTGGCTGTGGCGGATACGGACCAAGGAGCATTGGGGGCAGCCTTCCTTCAGCAGCTGTTTTACCTGGCCCTGGGGCTGGAATACGCCAGGTGCGGGGCCCATTACCAGCACCGGGTGCTGTTCAACGGAGGGCTGGGGCTGATTACCGCGGCCTTTTGGAGCTTTTTGACTTCTTTTATGTTCGTCCTGCCGGAACCGGCCTACCCGGTTTTGTGGGCGGCCTGGCTGGGGGTGCTGAACTGGATCCTGCCGGAGCTGGGAGACGAAGAGTGTAAAGGCAGAGTGAAGAACGGAACTGGACAAGAAGTCAGACACGGCCCTAATGGGCCTTGAGACATCAGACGTCAGATACGATGGACGATGAACGACCAATGATGGACGATAACACGAGGTATGACCTATGAAACTGATCACTTGGAATGTAAACGGGCTCCGGGCCTGTATGAACAAAGGATTTGCTGATTTTATGAAAGAAGCGGATGCGGATATCTTCTGCATCCAGGAAACGAAGATGCAGCGGGAACAGGCCGCTTTCGACTTTCCTGGCTACCAGGAATACTGGAACAGTGCGGTGAAAAAAGGCTATTCCGGTACCGCTGTCTTTTCCAAAACGGAACCCCTGTCCGTCATCTACGGCCTGGGGCTGGAAGAACATGACCAGGAGGGACGGGTGATCACGGCTGAATACCCGGATTTCTTCCTGGTGAACGTATACACTCCCAATTCCCAACGGGGGCTTACCCGGCTGGAGTACCGGATGGCCTGGGAGGATGTGTTCCAGGCGTATTGTTCCGGGCTAGCGGGGAAAAAGCCGGTGATCGTCTGCGGGGACCTGAATGTGGCTGCTCAGCCCATCGATTTGAAGAATCCGGACAGCAACCACAAGAACGCCGGGTTCACCGACGAGGAACGGGCCAAGTTCCAGCAGTTCTTGGATCATGGGTTCGTGGATTCCTTCCGGAGCCTGTACCCGGATAAGACAGGGGCCTATACCTGGTGGTCCTACATGTTCAAGGCACGGGAACGGAATGCCGGGTGGAGGATCGACTATTTCCTGGTATCCCAGAACGGCAAGGAACGCATCCGGGACGTGATCATCCACAACGAAGTCATGGGCAGCGACCACTGCCCGGTGGAACTGGAGTGGGAATAGAAACCGCAGAGCGGATAAGGGGCTGCTGCATGGGCAACAGGCCATTGCACAAGGAGGTCCAAAATGGAAGGTGCTTTTATCGGCGATATCGTGGGATCGGTGTATGAATGGTCCGGACATAAAGGGAAGGCGTTTCCCCTGTTCCAGCCGGGCTGCCGGGCTACGGACGATTCGCTCATGACCTTGGCGGTGGCCCGGGCCTTCCGGGAGGCCCAAAAGGCGGGGAAGCTGCTGGAAGAAGATACCGTGCTGCCGCTCCTGGCCTGGCACATGCGTCAGCTGGGGCAGGAATATCCTCATGCCGGGTTCGGGGGCAAGTTCAAATACTGGCTTTTCCACCCGGAAATGGGGCCCTACGGGAGCTTTGGCAACGGAGCGGCCATGCGGGTGTCCCCGGCCGGCTGGCTCGCCAGCACCCTGGAAGATGCCCAGCGACTGGCGGTACTGTCCTGCCAGGTGACCCACAACCATCCGGATTCCTATCGGGCGGCCCAGGCCGTGGCCGGGGCGGTGTTCCTGGCCCGGCAGGGGAATACCAAGAACCAGATCCGCACTTATCTGGGCCAGTATTATCCCCTGGATTTCCGGCTGGAGGATATCCGGGACAGCTACCAAGGGGATGCCACCTGCGCCGGGTCCGTGCCCCAGGCCCTGGAGGCCTTCCTGGAGGCGGAGGATTTCGAGGATGCCTTGCGGAATGCCGTGTCCTTGGGCGGGGACACGGACACCCTGGCCACTATGGCCGGCAGCATCGCCGAGCCCTTCTTCAGGATCCCGGAACAGATCCTGGCAGAGGGGCGGAAGTATTACCTGCCGGAAATGGGGGAAGAAGTGGAGTAGGGGGCTGTTGCATGTGTGAGGTTTTCACACATGCAACAGCTTTCTTTTTTCTTCAGTTTTAAAGTCTTCAATGGAAAATCGAAAAAAACATCTCGAATTCCCTAAAATTGGATACAACAATGTAAGCCGTCC